>CAISHH010000115.1 GCA_903885085.1 uncultured Campylobacterales bacterium | reverse complement strand
GGTGTACACTTCGGACACCAAACTCGTCGTTGGAATCCAAAGATGAAAAAATATATCTTCGGTGTGCGTAAAAACATCCATATTATTGATTTACAAAAAACATTACGTTATTTCCGTAATACATACCAAATCGTTGTTGATGCTGCTGCTGAGGGCAAAACTGTTCTTTTCGTTGGAACAAAAAAACAAGCTCGAAACACTGTAAAAGAAGCTGCGCTTAAATGTGGTATGCCATACGTTGAAAACCGTTGGTTAGGTGGTATGCTTACAAACTTTGATACGATCCAAAAATCAATCCGTAAGTTAGAAGCTATCGAGCAAATGGAAGACAATGGTCAAATGGGATTATTAACTAAAAAAGAAGCATTAATGCTTTCTCGTCAAAAAGAGAAACTTGCTGATTATTTTGGTGGTATCCGTAATATGAAAAAACTTCCTGACATGTTATTTGTTATGGATGCAGCAAAAGAGCACATCGCAGTTCTTGAAGCTCGTTGTTTGAACATTCCTATCGTTGCTCCACTTGATACTAACTGTGATCCAGATCTTATTACTTACCCAATCCCTGGGAATGATGATGCTATCCGTTCTATCCAACTTTTCTGTAATGAAATGGCTGAGGCTATCAATGAAGGTAAAGCATTGGCAAACGGTGGTTCAACAACTGATGTTGAAGAAGAGATGACAGCTGCAGTAGAAGCAGAAGAAACAGCAACAGAGGAAGCGTAATCATGGCAGAAATCACAGCAGCAATGGTAAAAGAGTTGCGTTCAGCAACTGATGCACCAATGATGGATTGTAAAAAAGCACTCACAGAAAATGATGGTGATTTTGACAAAGCAGTTGAATTTCTTCGTGAACGTGGTATTGCAAAATCAGCTAACAAAGCTGATCGCATTGCTGCTGAAGGTTCAATTGGTCTTAAAATAGCTGATGATTTTTCAAAAGCTACTTTGGTTGAAGTGAACTCTGAAACTGACTTTGTTGCTAAAAATGATGGTTTTAAAAACCTTGTTTCTACATCTGTGACACAAGCGTTTACAGAAAATTGTGACACTGTTACAGCACTTCGCGAGACTGAGCTAGATGGTAAATCATTTGCACTTGTATTTGATGAATCAGTAGCAAAAATCGGTGAAAAGATCGAATTACGTCGTATGGCTACTTTGAGCGCTAATGCAAACACTATCGTAAACGGTTATGTTCACTCAAATACTCGTATCGGCGTTATCGTTGCTATCGAGTGTGACAGTGAAAAAACTGCAAAAGCTATGACAGATATCGCAAAAAACGTTGCAATGCATGCATCTGCAATGAAACCGACAACACTTAGCTACAAAGATTTTGATGCAGATTTCGTTCAAAGTGAAACTATTGGACGTATTGAAGTGATCAAAAAAGAGAATGAAGAGCTTGCTCGTTTGAAAAAGCCTTTGAAAAATATACCTCAGTATATCTCTATGTCACAAATGACTCCAGAAGTTTTAGCAGAAGCTGAAGCAGCTATCAAAGCGGAGTTGAAATCACAAGGTAAACCTGAGCAGATCTGGGACAAAATCGTTCCTGGTCAACTTGCTCGTTTTATCGATGATAACTCTAGCTTAGATAAAGAGTTAGCACTTTTAGATCAGAATTATGTTCTTGATGATAAACTAACTGTTGCACAGGCTGTTGAAGCGCACGCTAAAGCAGTTGGTGGAACAGCTATCATCTCTGCATTCTTCCGTCTTGAAGTTGGTGAAGGTTTAGAGAAAAAAGTTGACGATTTCGCAGCAGAAGTCGCAGCACAAATGGCATAAGGGTTTTCCCTTATCCATCCTTTTTAGTTTTTATTTCCTTTCTTTTATCTTCACTTTGTTATAATCCGCTCCATGAATTTACTAAACGCAACTTTAATATCACACTCATTTGACTATGATCTTTTTTCAGATATCTCCTTACATGTAAGCGCTGGAGACAGGATCGCTATTACCGGTGTGAGCGGAAGCGGAAAATCAACTTTTTTACATATACTCTCAACTCTACTCAAACCAAAAGTTGGAAATGTAGAGATCTTAGGTAAAGATTTAAACTCTTTAACTGAGAAAGAGTTGGTACATCTAAGAAGTAATGATCTTGGTATTATCTTTCAATCTCACTATCTGTTTCGTGGCTTTAGCGCCATGGAAAATCTTGAAGTCGCATCAATGCTTAGTCACGAAAAGATTGATAACGAACTCTTAAAGAGACTCGGAATTGCTGAAGTGATGCATCAAAAGGTAAGCGAACTCTCGGGCGGACAGCAACAACGCGTTTCTATCGCCAGAGTTTTGACAAAAAAACCAAGTATTATATTTGCCGATGAACCGACAGGAAATCTTGATAATAAAACAGCACGTGAAGTGATGAATATTTTTGATGAATATATCACACAAAACGGGGCTGCCTTAGTTCTTGTAACGCATGATGAATCCCTTGCCAATAGATGTGACAAGATTTATCACTTAGAGAATAAAGAGCTCACTCAGGTTAAATAATGAACTACACAACAATATTTACTGATACAAATGTTGTTGGTTTCTTACTCCTTTTTTTTCGTTTTGGTTCGCTCTTTATAGCTGTTCCTATTTTTTCTCATCAAAGTATTCCTATGGTTCTAAAAAGTGCCATGGCTTTTTTATTTACTATTGTTTTTTACTCTTCCATGCAGCCTGTCACTTTCGAGATCAATCTTCTTAATATCATCATAGCACTGGTGAGCGAGATTATGTTTGGACTTGTTATCGGCGTAGTTTTACAACTCGCTTTTAATGTGATTACTTTTGCCGGAGGTTTGATCTCTTTTGCTATGGGGTTTTCCATGGCAAGTGCCATTGATCCACAAAATGGTATTTCTATGCCGATTATCAATCAATTTTTATCTTTAATAGCGCTTATGGTACTTTTTTCTTTAAATCTTCATCACTGGATGCTTCTATTTATTGACAGTTCTTTAAGCCATATTCCTCTTGGTGGCTTTGTAATGACAAAATCTCTTTTTACCTATATGATACAAGCTTCGGCAAATATGTTTGTCGTAGGCTTTACTATAGCTTTTCCTATTATTGCACTATCATGGATGGCAGATATTATCTTTGGAATGCTCATGAAAACAATGCCACAATTTAATCTTTTGGTTATCGGATTTCCAATTAAGATTATTATCTCTTTTGCAGTTCTTATAGCGATTTTGGCATCCTCTATGTTGATATTGCAAGCGCAGATGCAAGATGCATTTAACTGGCTTGAAAAGCTTTTTTAATATTTTTTTGATACAATAAGTCAAATTCTATTCAATCATCCAAGGACGCTGTAATTATGAACATTTTACTCTTAAACGACAACCCAGTTGTTACGAAGCTCGTTACTCTAAGTGCACAAAAAACTGGTAGTGAAATTTTAATCGTAAACAATATGGAGGAGATTTTGGGTGGTTCGTATGATCTTCTAATCGTTGATGAAGCTCTATACACTCCAGCCTTGATGGATGAACTCAAATCAAAGATCTCATATAAATGTTCTCTTTATATGCTTTCACGCGGCTCGCAAAGTATTGACGAGTTTGACCATGAAGTTAAAAAACCATTTTTGCCAACAGATCTCGTAGAGTTGCTTAGTTCGATCTCTACGACAGTTTTAAAAATGAAAGATGAACCAGTAAATCTTGAGCATGTGGAATTGGAAGAGAATTTTGACCTCAATAAAAATCTTGATCATGAAGTTCTGACTGATTCTGATATAGATGATGGGTTCAATTTAGATGACTTTGATTTGAATTTGGATGATATTGATTTGGATAATCTAAATATCGCTGATGATGAGATTGGCTCAATTCTTGATCAAGACGAAGTTCAAGAGGTTAAAAATCTTTTGGATGAAGAGGAATCAGATAAAGAGAATAATGAATTAAACTTGGACGACGAGTTCGATCTTGATAATTTTGAATTTGAAAATGATGAGCCTTTGGCCGCGCCTGATAAGATAAATTTCGAAGATATCAGTGATGTGGAAGAAAAAGATTCTTTACATGAAGATAAACTTGAAGATGATTTTAGTTTTGATGATCTTGATATGTTGACAGATCTTGAAAGTATAAAACCGGAGGAAGTGTCAACCCAAGAGAAGATAGAAGATGAGTTAGATCTCGATGAGCTTACAGAACCACAAGCAGCCACTGTGGATGATCAAGTGATCCTTACTGATGATGATTTTAATTTGGATACGCTTGAAGATGAAATAGAAAGTGCCCTTGGAACTTTAAGCCAAGATGATTTGGATCAAGAGATTGATTTGAGTTTTGATGACTTAGATGAGTTTGCAACTTTGGATGAAAAATCTTTAAAAATAGCACTTGGCGAAGAAGTGGAAGATACAATAGAAGACGAGATAACACTTGATGTGAACAGTGAGCTTTTGGATGAAGCAGAGCATAGCCTTAGTGAAGAGATAGTTCTGCCTGTGAAAGAAGAATCAAGTGAGCTATCGGTAAGCACGGCTGATGGCGTTGAAGCCTTAAAAACTCTTCTAAAAGCGCTTAGTAATGAAGATGTGGTTGCATCACTTAAAGGGATGAATGTTAATATAAATATCTCTTTTGGAAGTAACAATGACAAGTAGTGGAGCAATTTTAGTACTTTCAGGCCCAAGCGGAGCCGGAAAAAGTTCTTTGATTAAGAGAGTTTCTGAAGTTATAGGTGCACACTATTTTTCAATTTCAACGACGACAAGAACGATACGTGAAGGTGAAAAAGATGGAGTTGATTACTATTTTGTGTCAATAGAAGAATTCGAAAAAGATATAGAAGCAGAACAGTTCCTAGAATATGCTCTTGTGCATGGTAACTACTATGGTACGTCTGTTAAACCGGTAAAAGAAGCACTTAAGGCTGGAAAGTTAGTCGTATTTGATATTGATGTTCAGGGAAATATGTCTGTTAAAAATAGATTTGGAGATATTACAACATCTGTGTTTATTACGACACCAAGTTTAAAAGAGCTTGAACATAGATTACGCTTACGTGGAACAGATAGTGAAGAGATCATACAAAATCGTATGCAGATGGCTAAACGTGAGGTTCAGCGTATATCTGAATATGAATTTTTCATTGTTAATGATGATCTTGAAAAGGCTGCAAAATTTCTTATAACGATAGCAAAAGCGGCAAGATTAAAAATACCAACCTCAACGATCAATAAGTTTATAATTGATTGGGAAAACTAAGGGCAACTACAGCAAAACGCAGATATACTTTTGCAAATTTTAATAGCGTAATGCTATTTATTAAAGGAAACTCATGGGCATACCTAGTGGATCAGAATGGTTAATTATCCTTCTTGTTGTTGTTATTTTATTTGGTGGTAAGAAAATTCCAGAGCTTGCTAAAGGTCTAGGAAAAGGTATCAAAAATTTCAAAGATGAAATGAAAGAGGCAAATCCAGAAGAGCATGCATCATCTGAGCAACCTAAAAACACTGAAATAGATAAAAAAGCTTCAACTACAGAAGAGCATACTTCAACATCTACAACAAAACAAGCGTAAACATTGAAGCAACGTGTAGGATCGCTTTTACGCGAAAGATTTGATCGAGACGTTGTTTTAGAAAAGCCCAAAGATAGATCTTTTGGGCATTTTTCTACTCCTATTGCCTTCTCTCTGGCAAAAGAACTCCGTAAATCACCGATGGTTATAGCACAAGAACTTAGTAGTTCCTTTGAGCAAGATGATATGTTTAGCGCAGTTGAATCTGTACAAGGATATATCAACTTTCGTTTAAGTGAAACATTCTTGGATCAATACGCTTTTTGGGTTCTTGAACACAAAGAAGAGTTTGGCAAATCTGATAAAAGTGAAAAAATACTTTTAGAGTTTGTAAGTGCAAATCCTACAGGTCCTCTTCACATAGGTCACGCTCGCGGAGCTGTGTATGGAGATACACTTTTACGTCTTGGACGTCATTTAGGCTATGATATTACTGCTGAGTATTATGTGAATGATGCGGGAAATCAGATAGATCTTCTTGGACTTTCTATTCAACTTGAAGGGCAGGCAACTATCTTAAATCAAGATGTCGAGTGGCCCGAGAGCTTTTACCGTGGCGAGTATATGACAGATTTGACTACCAAAGCTGTTGCAAAATTCGGTATTGAGATATTAACTGATGTTTCTCGCCAAAGAGAACTTGCTCTTTGGGCAAAAGAGAGCGTTATGGAGCTAGTAGTAGATACTTTAGCTGCTACAAATATTCACTTTGACACTTTTATCAACGAATCTTCACTGTATACCGATTGGGACAGAGTAATGTCTAAAATGGGCGAGGGTGTTTATGATCAAGATGGAAAAATCTTTATTGCATCTTCTTTAAAAGGCGATGATAATGATAGGGTTGTTGTTCGTGAAGATGGACGTCCAACGTATTTGGCTGGTGATATTATCTACCATAACCAAAAGTTTGAAAGAGGGTATGATCACTATATCAATATCTGGGGCGCTGATCATCATGGGTATATTCCTCGTGTAAAAGCGGCTATTGAGTATTTAGGTTATGACAGTGCTAAACTTGAAGTGCTCTTATCTCAAATGGTAAGTCTGCTTAAAGATGGCGAACCATATAAGATGAGTAAGCGTGCTGGTAACGTTATTCTTATGAGCGATATCGTAGATGAGGTTGGTTCGGATGCGCTTCGATTTATATTTGCTTCTAAAAAAAGTGATACCGCTTTAGAATTTGATGTTGAAGAGTTTAAAAAGCAAGATAGTTCAAACCCTATTTACTATATCCAGTATGCACATGCGCGCATAAGAACTATGGCTGAAAAAAGTCTCCTGAGTGCAGATGAGATCAGTAATGCACCTTTGAAAAATATGAGTGCAGACGCGGATTCACTGTTATTTGAAGCACTTTTATTGCCAGAAATTATAGAAGATGCATTTAGCTCAAGACAGGTTCAAAAGTTAACTGATTATCTTAAATCGCTTGCTGCAAAACTTCATAAGTTTTATTATGATTGTAGAATTATTGGAAACGATGAAGAAGCGAAATTGCTCAAGATTCTCGAAGTAGTTGCCCTTTCTTTAAAAACGGGTATGAGTTTACTTGGTATCGAAGCAAAAGATAAAATGGTACGTAGCGAGGATGAGGCTTAAGAGCCTATCCTAACAGTTGCGATACCATCGCCGCATTTATACTGTTTTTATGAGCTTGTGTCATTAATGAAGCATTCAGCAAAATATTTTGCTGCGAAAAGTTACTTGCTTCATTGGCAATATCTGCATCACTCATTTGAGATTTTGCAGATGAGAGTGAACTTATCTGGGTCAATATAGAATTTGTCGAACTGGCAAGCGCATTACTTGTAGCCCCTACCGTACTTTGAATATCTTGAAGGGACTTCATAAAATCTGTAATACTCTGCTGTGAAGAGATATCAAGAGAACTTGTATCCACACTCCCAATATTTGCAGATAAACTATTATTTCCTAAAGAAAACTGCATATCATTTCCGAAAATTTTCACTCCATTAAAAGTTGCGTTATTCACACTTTGTTGCATACTTGTTTTAATGGCATCTGCTTGAGAGCCAAGCGCAGCTTTGTCACTTGATGAAAGAGCCGCATTATTGGATGCGACTGAAAGAGTGTTCAGATCATTCGCACTGCTTGAAAGACTCTGCAATGTGCCACTCGCGATTTGCATCATTGACGAGGCATCTGTTGCATTTTGTAAACCTTGGGAAAGTGTCCCAAGATCATTTCCTATTGAAGAGGCGATAAGCGCCAAGGTGGCGTCATCAAGTTGCTCATTTTTACCTGAAGCTATTTTACCGAGCGAAGCATCAGCACTTTTTTTATGTTCATTGATATAAGAAAGCGAATTATTGCTAGAACCATTGACTTGCATATGAAACTCCTTCGTTTTAAATATGATAACGCTACAAAACTAAAAGTACGTTTATCTTTTAGTATTACATTTTATAAAATTAGGAATATCTGTGAACTCTTCGATGGCATCATCAAGATATTCTTTTGTGATCTGTACTAAAACAGGTTTTTTTGAAATATCAAGCCATTTTAAGAGCTTATAGAGATCTTCATATTCCATAGATGTACATCCAGCTGTTGGATGATTGAGTTCTTTTTGTACATGTAAGAATATGCAAGAACCATTATGGGCGATTTTATCAGGATTATAATCAACAACAACACCAAGCTTATACTGATCATCTTGGCGTTTCATGAATTCAAAACTATTTGGTTTGATTGGTGGCATCGTGACGAGAGAATTATACAGTGAGGAGTTAGTATCATCAACACAGATATCCTCAGAGGTACTGTTACGAAAGGGAAGTAAAAAAGTATGGGCTTCGTATCCGAAGCTTGAATTCAATGCAAAAACACCCGCAGGTGATCTCCCATCTCCTTCTTGCTTTATGGGCTGATTCGCTGCATGTAAGAAAATTTTATCATTTATATCCCACGCTAAACCATTTCTGCCGAGGTTCACATCAATATTTTGTAATACCACTGCCCCATTTTCAAAACAGTACATTTTTGCTTTTGTAGTGTTGAAATCATCGCTGAGGACTAGAACAACTTGACGGGCATATAATAGGTTGACATTTATAGCCAATAAGATTAAGAATACTTTTATCATAAAGTATGATACTATTAGCAAGATTTAAAAAATATAAAGTGTAGTAAATGAAAAAAATTGAAGTAAGAAAAGCAACTCCTGCTGATTCAAAATTTTTAGCTTTATGTATGTTAAAAAGTTCGAGAGCCGGAAAAAGCATTGGTCTATTTGATCTTATTTTTGTAGTAAATGATGAAGAGCATCTTTTAAGTATGCTTGAAAAGTTGACTACTTCGGAGGTTAAGACATATTGTCATTATTCCAACTTTTTAATAGCCATTATTGATGGTGAAGTTGTGGGAACATTATGTAATTACGAGCCTAGAATAGCAACCTCAGAATTACTCAGCAAAGCACTTGAAGCGTTGGGTGCTAGTGAAAAGTATGAAGAGAATGCTTCTATGGTTTCACTTTGTTCTTTTCAAACCGACAAACGGACTTGGATGCTTGATTTTCTAATAGAAAAAGATGGCTACAGCGATTTACTCATTGTCAGAGAATTGCTGAAAAAAAGTTTACTTACAGCAAGCCTCAAAGGCTATCGTATTGTCCATACGATGGTGGAGATAGGTTCTGCAGATATTCTTCTTGTATACAAAAAGCTAGGGTTTAAAGTGATCGATGAGAAAAAATGTGAAGTTTTTAAAGAGAATTTTGGTCGAAGCGGCATTGTTCTATTAGAATTTCATTTATAGGACACGAAGATAGATTACTTTAGTGTCTTGCCTCCTTTATTGGCAATTTTTTTAGCCCTTTACACACGCAATGTTTTAATATCGCTTTTTGGCGGTATCGTTCTTGGGTTATTTGTCCTCAATGACTTTTCGATTATAACCACGATAGGTGCAACTTTTTCACTGTTTATAACTCTTCTCTCACAAGCTTGGATACTAAAAACTCTCGGTTTCGCTCTTCTTGTCGGTTCAATTATAATGTTAATAGAAAACTCTGGCGGCATAGGTGGATTTATCCATTTCGTACAAAAAAAGCACTCTATTATCAAATCGGCAAGAGGGTCTTTACTTTTGGCTTATGGCATCGGTATCGTTATCTTCGTCGAGTCTTCCATCACTTCGCTCGTCGCAGGAACGGTTAGTCGACCGCTGACTGATCATTTTGGAGTTTCAAGGGCGAAGTTAGCTTTTGTATGTGATTCTACGTCGGCACCTGTATGTTCACTCATAGCTGTCAATGGCTGGGGTGCTTTACTTTTAGGACTTATTTCTACACAAATTTTAGCAGGTGTCATCGTTGGTAATGGTATTGATATTTTGATCTCATCGATTGCATATAATTTCTATGCAATGGTGATACTTATTGTGACATTTTTGATGATATGGTTTAACATCGAGATTGGCCCCATGAAAAATGCTACTATTGTTCAAGAGCACTACAAACATAATAAATCAGGAAAAATAGGGCATATGTTTTATCCACTCTTCTTGATGATCGTTTTAGTATTTGTCTTTTTAACTATTACAGGCAATGGTGATATGTTAAAAGGAAGTGGTTCAAGTTCTATCTTTTACACGATGCTTTCTACGACGCTTATAACAATTTTCTATTATAAAATTGATGGTGCGATGGGACTCAAAAAAAGTCTACATCTTTCATATATAGGTATTAAAAAGATGATACCAATTGCAACAATTTTACTTTTTGCTTTTGCTATAGGTGAAGTGACAAGTGAACTGAAAACTGGCGCTTATTTGGCTTCATTTGTATCTCATATTTTATCAGTCCATTTTTTAGCTTTTGTTATTTTTATTCTTGCATCAATCATCTCTTTTTCCACTGGAACTTCTTGGGGAACTTTTAGTATTATGACACCTATCGCATTACCGATGGCTGCAGCAATGGGAGCTGATATTCCCCTTGTGATGGGAGCTGTGATATCTGGAGGTGTCTTTGGAGACCACTGCTCACCTATCTCTGATACGACGATTATCTCTGCTATGGCTAGTGAATGTGATATCATAGAACATGCGAAGACTCAGCTTCCTTATGCTCTTATTTCCGGAGTGATTGCTGCAGTTTTATTTGTGTTATTTGCTTACAAGTAAGAAGCCATTTGTAATAAGTGTGTAATAATGAAACAGTGCTAAATAGCTATTTGTTACAATTTAACACATATTTATCTTATTGATGCAAGATTGAAATCTATTTCAAAGTTGTGAGATAAAACTATGTTAAGATACTCCAATTTCAAAAATCTGATTTAGGAGTCAACATGGCACAATCAACACCAACGATCATCTGGTCTGTTATAGATGAAGCACCAGCTTTAGCTACATATTCACTTTTACCAATAGTTAAAGCTTTCGTTAAAGAAGCTGGCGTAGAGGTTGAGCCAAGAGATATCTCTCTTGCTGGAAGAATCATTGCGAACTTTCCTGATAATTTGAGAGCAGAGCAAAAAATTGCTGACGAACTTGCATATTTGGGTGAAGTTGCCCTACAGCCTGAAGGTAACATTATTAAACTTCCAAATATTTCTGCTTCTATTCCTCAGTTAAAAGAGGCTATTGCAGAGCTTCAAAGTCAAGGTTATGATATCCCTTTGTATCCTGAAGATCCTCAAACTGATGCTGAAAAAGCATTAAAAGAGAGATTTTCTGCATGTCTTGGTTCTGCTGTTAATCCAGTTTTACGTGAAGGTAATTCAGACCGTCGTGCTGCAGTTGCTGTTAAAAACTTTGCTAAGAAAAACCCGCACAAACTTCGTGCATGGAATGAAGGTGCGCAAACTCGTGTTGCTCACATGAATGAGGGTGATTTCTACGCAAATGAGCAATCAATCATCAAAAATGGTGATGGTAAAGTAACTATTTCTTTGAATGGTAAAGTTTTAAAAGAGATTAATGCTGTTGATAAAGAAGTTCTTGATGGAACATTCTTGAGTGCAAAAGCATTACGTTCTTTCTTGGCTTCATCTATTGCTGAAGCAAAAGAGAAAAACATTCTTTGGTCTATTCACCTAAACGCGACTATGATGAAAGTTTCTGATCCTATTATGTTTGGTCATGCTGTTTGTGTTTTCTTTGAAGATGTATTTGCAAAATTTGCAGATGATTTCAAAGCAATCGGTTTTAATCCTAACTTAGGTCTTGGCGATCTTTACAAAAAGATGGAAAAATTACCAACTGACAAACAAGAAGCGATAAATGCTGCAATGACTGCTGTGTACGCTGCGCAACCGGCTATGGCAATGGTTGATTCTGATAAAGGTATCACAAACTTACACGCTTCAAATGACATCATCATCGATGCTTCACTTCCAGTTGTTGTACGTGATGGCGGTAAAATGTGGAATCCAGCAGGAAAAGTACAAGAGTGTGTTATCACTATTCCAGATCGTTGTTATGCAACAATGTACTCTGAAATCGTTGAAGATTGTAAAGCAAACGGTCAATTTGATGTAACGACTATGGGTTCAGTATCAAACGTTGGTTTGATGGCTCAAAAAGCTGAAGAGTATGGTTCTCACCCGACGACTTTCGAAATCGAAGAAAATGGTGTTGTATCTGTAACAGATGCAAGCGGTGAACTTATGAGTTTCAACGTAGAAAAAGGCGATATCTGGAGAATGTCTCGCGCGAAAGATATCCCGATCAAAGACTGGGTTCGCCTAGCTGTTGAACGCGGTGAGATCGAAAAAGTGCCAGTTATTTTCTGGCTGGATGAAAACCGTGCTCATGATGCAAAAATCATTGAAAAAGTAAAAGCTTACATTCCAGAGTTCAACAAAGCTGGAATCGAGTACCATATAATGGCTCCTGAAAAAGCGATGGCTTTCTCACTCAAACGTGTTCGAGCTGGAGAAAATACTATCTCAGCAACTGGTAACGTTTTACGTGATTACTTGACTGACCTTTTCCCAATCTTAGAACTTGGAACATCTGCAAAAATGCTTTCAATCGTTCCATTACTTGCTGGTGGTGGTCTGTTTGAAACAGGTGCGGGTGGATCTGCTCCTAAACACGTTGACCAATTCTTAGAAGAGGGTCACCTTCGTTGGGATTCACTTGGTGAGTTCTTAGCACTTGCTGAGTCACTAAGATTTATCGCTAAAAAACATAACTCTGCGGCTCTTGAAGCGGTAACAGAAGCGCTTGACGTTGCAAATGCTGGTTACCTTGACAATGACAAATCACCATCACGCAAGGCTGGTGAGCCAGATAACAAAGCAAGTCACTTCTTTGTTGCTCAGTACTGGGCAGATGCTCTAGCAAACCAAACAAAAGATGCTGCAATCGCAGCTAAATTTGCTCCTATTGCTGCGTCGTTAAAAGAAAACGAAGCTAAGATCATTGAAGAATTACTTTCAGTAGAGGGCAAAGCCCAAGATATTGGTGGTTACTACCATCCAAATGCTGCTAAAGCAAATGCTGCTATGCGTCCAAGTGCGACGCTCAACGCAATTATCGACTCTATATAATCTTTCTATATTCTTTCTTTTTCCAAAGGGTTTTCCCTTTGGAACTTTCTTTTTTATTTAGTGTTTAATCTGTCTTTTTTTGCTTACATGTAAAGGTTTTTAATGTACTTTTTTCTCTGCAAAAAAATACCAAAACAAGCGAAGCGCTCTCACAGAGATGTTTCCTTGAAAAAACTCTTGCAACGGCTTCGAGTTTCAAAAAAAAACTACTGCAAGGTGGGAATATAAATTTAAAAGGCTTACATCATAAGCCTTTTTTACTTCACTTTTTTCTTAGTAGCTATTGACATATAGAGCCATAAAAATCCAAATATTCCACCGACGACGATGACAGCTATATAAGGTTTTGCAACGACAATGTTATAGAGATTTTCAATTGCGTGACCAAAATAGTAGCTTCCAAAACCTACAATCAAAGTCCAAGGGATTGCTGACAAGATGTTTAACATAGTGAACTTTTTCACGTCATATTTTGTAAGACCGATTGCGATTGGGATGAGTGTCTTGATACCATAGATAAACTTTTGAATGAGGATAATCCAAGAGCCGTACTTTTTCATCATGATATGCGCAAGAGCAAGTTTTCTACGGTGTTTTTTGAGGTATCCGTGCATCTCAGCTTTTTGATTACGTGCGACATAAAGAAGCAGATTGTCGCCGAGGACATTGGCAGTAAATGCGATGGCCATAGAGGTCGCCAAATCCATTTTTCCCATATACGATAAAACAGACGCTGCCATCAGCGCAACAAACCCGCCGCCGAGTGAGTACAAAAACAATCCTATATATCCGTAAGTTGTTATATTTGTTAACATATCTTCCATTTTTTTCCTTTACGCCCAAAGGGCATTTTGCATGTAAGGCTTTTACACCTAAAGTTTTTTGATTTTTGTTATCTCGTCGCGTAAGCGTGCAGCTTCTTCAAACTCTAGTTCGCGCGCCGCTTTTTTCATTCGTTCAGTTAAATCTTTGATAATCTTTTTGCGTTCACCGGCTGGAATCTTATCCAGTTTTTTGTGTTTTTCATATAGATCGCCATGATCTTCGAGTCTGAGATTTTCATCGAGTGTTCGTATCGTTGTAGTCGGTGTTATACCATGGAGGAAGTTAAACTCTTCTTGGTGTGCGCGTCTGTTTTTTGTTTTTTCTATCGCTCTTTGCATCGAGCCTGTAATTTTGTTTGCATAAAGGATAACACGTCCATTCGAGTTTCTCGCCGCACGGCCGATGGTCTGCACAAGTGCCGTCTCGCTTCGTAAAAATCCCTCTTTATCTGCATCTAAAATAGCGACTAAACTTACTTCTGGTAAATCGAGTCCTTCACGTAAAAGATTGATTCCCACAAGTACGTCGAACTCTCCAACGCGTAAAGAACGGATAATCTGGTTCCGCTCAATAGTGTCGATTTCAGAGTGCATATATTGGATTTTGATGCCAAGATCGGCAAGATATTTTGTGAGCGCTTCAGCCATCTTTTTGGTCAAAACAGTGATGAGAACACGCTCATTTTTAGCGGTGATCTTTTTGATCTCATCGTGAATATCTTCGACTTGATTATCCAGTGGTTTGATCTCGATGATCGGATCTAAAAGTCCAGTAGGACGGATGATCTGATCTGCTTTTACAGCTGAGAGTTCCAGCTCATAAACTGAAGGAGTCGCTGAAACAAAAAGATAGTGAGGCGATTTGACGATATACTCATCAAGCTTGAGTGGACGGTTGTCTAGAGCACTTGGAAGTCTGAAACCATACTCAACAAGCACCTCTTTTCTAGCTCGATCACCCGCATACATCCCACGAAACTGCGGTAAACTCACATGCGATTCATCGACGATGACAAGATACTCTTTATGTCTTGACTCAAAATAATCAAGCAGTGTAAAAGGAGCTTCTCCCGCTTTTTTATCTGTCAAAAGTCTGGAATAGTTCTCAATCCCCTTACACATTCCCGTAGTTTGGAGCATCTCGAGGTCAAACTCCACGCGTTGTTTTAAGCGCTGAGCTTCGACGAGTTTATCCTCTTTTAAAAGAAAGTCGAGTCTTTCGCCAAGCTCATCTTCAATGCGCTTGATCGCCACGGAAAGACGATCTTGAGTAACACTAAATTGGCTTGTCGCATAGATATTGACGTTTTTAAAATCCTCTACACGTTTATTTTCAAGAACGCTAAATTTATAAATAGCTTCAACTTCGTCGCCAAAAAACTCTATGCGAATAGCCTCATCTTCAAAGTAGGGCGGATAGATATCGATGACATCGCCGCTCACACGAATATGTCCGCTGTCAAAATAGCTGTCCTTTCTGGTGTAACCCATCTCCACAAGACGAAGTAGAAGTTTTTTCTGGCTTATCGAGTCGCCGATGGTAATGGCTTGTACCATTTTGAGGTACTCTTCAGGATCGCCTAAACCGTAGTTTGCAGAAACTGAGGCGATGACTATGACATCATCATAACTAAGCAAATTTGCCGTACATGAGAGACGAAGACGCTCTAATTCTTCATTGATAGCACTGTCTTTTTCTATGAAAAGATCTTGGCGAGGAATGTAAGCCTCCGGCTGATAATAATCATAATACGATACAAAATACTCAACGTGATTATTTGGAAAGAATTGTCTAAACTCACTATAGAGCTGAGCAGCTAAAGTTTTGTTATGAGTCATGATAAGTGTTGGCATCTTCACATTCTCAATAACCCGCGCCATAGTGTGTGTTTTACCACTACCTGTCACACCTTCAAGTGCTTGATAACGATTCCCTTTTCTTATAGAATCAGTTAATACTTTAATAGCAGTAGGCTGATCTCCAGCAGGAGAATAAGATGAATGTACTGTAAAGTTTATTTCTTTTTTCATTGATGCAATTATAGCTAAAAGCTTGTTTGTTGATGGTTTCTGAGAAAGTGGCTGTGATATGGCTGCCGAGAAATTTGATAAATTTTGAAGATAATGAGTAGTGGGATTTTTAGTGGGGTTTTGCGAAAAAAGTTTTTTTATTGTCGTAGAATAGACTACGAAGCAATAAATTCAGAAATAGCTTTTTGTATTAAAGCAGAACGGGTAAGATGATGTTCTTTGGCATAGCTATCTGCC
>CAISHH010000114.1 GCA_903885085.1 uncultured Campylobacterales bacterium | reverse complement strand
CTTTACTTGTGAGATATTCCTTGGCACCATCGAAGCTGTCAAAGAGGAGAAATTCATTTTCAACTTCATAAGAATCTGCTAGTAATGTGAGCTTTTTGAGGCTTGTTTGTACCTCACTGAGATTATCTTGACTTTCAATATGGATAAAATCAATTTTTAATTTCATCTCTTTGGCATAATGAAGAGCATAGAGTGATGCGCTTTCCGAGATCAAAGAACCATTTATAAAACTTATAACTCGCATAGAAATCTCCTTACATGTAAGGAGAGTATCATAACACTTTTTTGTTACTTAAAAAAGAGAGTTTACAATCTCCTGAGCCTCTGTTTGTATCATTTTTAAATGTGCTTCGTCGATAAAACTCTCCGCGTAGATCTTATAAACATCCTCAGTTCCTGATGGACGAAGGGCAAACCAACCATTTTTTGCAACTACTTTGAGTCCGCCTATTTTTGCTCCGTTGTCTGCTGATGTGAGGATCTTATCTATCTTTTCTCCTGCGAGCATTGTTGTTTTTATAGCTTCTGGTGAAAGATTTTTAAGGATATTTTTTTGCTCAAAATTTGCAGGAGCATCGATTCTTGCATAGATAGGCGCTCCATGCTTTTTAGTGAGATTTTCATAATATTCACCTGGATCAATTCCTGTCTTAGCAAGTATCTCAGCACTTAAAAGTGTCATGATAATGCCATCTTTATCCGTACTCCAGATTGTTTTGTCTTTTTTTAAAAAGCTCGCACCCGCACTCTCTTCGCCTCCAAAAAATATCTCGCCATCACTAAGTGGATCAACAAACCATTTAAATCCAACGGGTGTTTCATACACTTTGATGCCGTTATCTTCGCAGATTCTGTCTATCATGGAACTGCTTACAAGTGTTTTCCCCACACCAAGAGCAGAAAAATCTCTGTTTTTCGCTAAGTAATCGATGGCGACAGAGAGATAATGGTTTGGATTTAAAAGTCCTTTGCTTTTTGTGACGATGCCATGTCTGTCAAAATCTGTATCATTTCCAAAAGAAATATCAAAATCATCTTTCATAGCAATAAGCCCAGCCATCGCATAAGGACTTGAACAATCCATGCGGATTTTTCCATCTTTGTCACAGTGCATAAATGAAAATGTAAAATCAGGTGAGTCATGAAAAATAGTCATATTCAGATCATAACGTTTTTGAATTGCGTGATAATATTCCATACCAGCACCGCCAAGCGCATCAGCACCAATGGAAATATTGGCATCTTTGATTGCTTGCATATCTAGTACATCTCGTAAGCCTTCTACATAAGGGGTAACAAAATCATATTCAATCAAATATTTCGATTTGAGTGCATCTTCAATCGGCATACGTTTTACATCTTTTAATCCATTTTCTAAAATCTCATTGGCTCTGTTTTCAATCCACTTTGTAATATCTTCATTTGCAGGTCCGCCGTTGGTCGCGTTATATTTGAAACCTCCATCTTCTGGGGGATTATGTGAAGGAGTTACGACGATGCCGTCTGTATCTTGGTGTGTGAGAATAGCATTGGAAATAACAGGCGTAGGTGTGTACTTGAGCGTGTAACAGGTAGTTACTTCATTTGCCGCAAGCACTTCGAGCGCAGTTTTGTGAGCAGAAGTGGACAAAGCATGCGTGTCCATACCTATGAAAAGCTGATTGTTTACTTTGCCTTTTCTGTATTCACACACAGCTTGTGTGATAGCTAAAATGTGATCCTCATTAAAACTTCCACTAAATGCACTTCCACGGTGACCGGATGTACCAAAAGCAACTCTGTTTGCTTGACTGTTTAAATCTGGTTTTAGAGTGTAGTAACTGCTGATAAGATCCGCAACATTAACCAATATCTCTTTTGGTGCTTTTTTTCCTGCTAGATTTGATGCCATTATTATTCCTTGAACAACTTTTTATACTTCGATTATATCTTTTTTTATTGGCAAAATTGGCAAATTAATATATCTGTAACTCTTTTTTAGGTACACTTACGGAATTTTATATGTAACAAGGGAAATGAGTATGGCAATCGATAACGAACCATTTGAAGAAGAAAATTTTGCTGAAATGTTTGAAGCGTCTCTTAAAGAGCAGGAATCAAACCGTATAACAGAAGGCGAAATCGTAGAGATACAAGCAGATGAAAACAGAGCTTTAGTAGGCGTAGGCGATAAACTAGAAGGTATTCTTAGTTTAGATGAATTACGTGATGAAAACGGAGAATTAACATTCGCTGTGGGTGACAAAATTACCGTTATGGTAACAGGTCATTACAATGAACGTCCGAAAATATCTTATAAAAAGGTATTGGAGCAAAAGAAAACTCTTGATTTCATCGAAGCTCATAAAGAGGACTTCGAAGAGTTGATCATCGAAGGAACAATCACTAAGAAAAATCGTGGTGGTTATGTTGTAGAAGCGGATGATGTAGCATTCTTTATGCCTCGTTCATTGGCAGCTTTCAAAGATAATGAAGATGTAATCGGACGTAAAATCAAAGCTCAAGTAGTGAAGATTGATGATTCTGAAAACTCTATCGTTGTTTCACGCCGTAAACTGTTCAACGAAGAGCGTAAACGTAAAAAAGAGATCATCGATGCATTGATGGCAGAAGATGTAATCGTTGAAGGTACAATCAAAAAAATCACTAGCTACGGAATGTTCGTAGATGTTGGTGGTGTTGATGGTTTAGTTCACTACAACGAGATCTCTTATAAAGGTCCTGTAAATCCTTCTAAACTTTATAAAGAGGGCGATATTGTAACTGTTAAAGCTATCTCTTATGATAAAGACAAACGTCATCTTTCACTTTCTATTAAAGCTGTTCAGCCAGATCCTTGGGCAGAAGTTGAAGATGAATTGGATGAAGGCGATACAATTACAGTAACTGTAAGCAATGTAGAAGCTTATGGTGTATTTGTTGACCTTGGAAACGATATCGAAGGTTTCTTACACATTTCTGAAATCACTTGGGATAAAAACGTTAAAAATCCAGCGGATTATTTGACAGTTGGTCAAGAGATAGATGTTGAAGTTATTGAAATTAATCCAAAAACTCATAAACTTCGTGTTTCACTTAAACGTCTTTTACCAAAACCATTTGATGAGTTTACAAAAAACTTCCACGAAGGTGACGTAGTTGATGGTGTTGTTACATCATTGACTGATTTCGGTGCTTTTGTACGTATCGGTACTGTTGAAGGTTTATTACATAACCAAGACGCTAGCTGGGAGAAAAACTTTAAATGTAAAGAGATGTTTAAAGTTGGTGACGAAGTAAAAGTTAAAATTGCAAAAATCAATAAAGATGATCAAAAAATCTCTTTAAACTCAAAAGCTTTACAAGAAAGCCCGATTGATAAATTTGCAACAACACATAAAGTAAATCAATTGGTTCATGGAAAAATCCGTGATATCAAAGATTTCGGCATCTTCGTTCAACTTGATGATGGTATTGATGCACTTATTCGTGATGAAGATTTAGCTCCACTTGTAAAAGAAGAGTTAACCGTAGGTTCAGATATCGAAGCTGCAATTGCGTCTATCGACACTCGTCGTGATCGTATTCGTTTATCAATCAAAAAACTTGATTACATTAAAAATCAAGAGTTGATGAATGAGATCAATGACAATGAATCACACTCTTTAGGTGATTTGATAAAAGATCAACTACAATAAAATGCACAAAGCATTTAAATGGCTAACTCCAATTATAACAGTTGGGGTAGCCATTTTTATTGTAGTTTTTTTAATTAAGATAAATCCATCGGAAAATACTCAATTAGACAAACTTCAAACAACAAATATAAAAACACAAGATGATGAGCCACAGAGTAAGTGGTTAAGTCATTTCTCCAAAAGTGAACAGAGTGGATATTATTATCCTGTAAATGAGATTTATATTAATTTAGATCTTAATGAGCAAAATACAACAACCAAGACTTATCAGTTAGATGCACCTGTTTCTGATGCTTATAAATTATTTTGTTTACAAGAAGTATTAAAACAGTATAATGTGCGTTATTTTTTAAATAAAAATCAGGGAGATACCAAATTACTTATCTATTTAGATGATAAAAGTAAATTGGATCTTTTAGAAAAAGCTTTAAATACTTATGATATAAGTGCAAAAATTTTGCCTTATAAAGAGGAGAAACAATGGAAAAAAGTACAGTAATCGTTTGTGACCATATTCATGAAGCTGGTCTTGCAATGCTTCAAAATGATCCAAGTATCAATTATGTTTTTGCGGCAGACGTAGATAAAACAGAACTTTTAGGAATGCTTGAAAATGCTGATATAGCAATTACTCGCAGTTCAACTGATGTTGATGCTAAATTTATAGCAGCAGCTAAAAATATGAAAGCAATTGTACGCGCTGGTGTCGGTGTTGATAATGTTGACATAGAGGGTTGTTCAAAAGAGGGTATCATTGTTATGAATGTACCTACTGCAAATACTATTGCGGCGGTTGAACTGACTATGGCACATATGCTTTCATGTATGAGAATGTTTCCATATTCTCACGATCACTTGAAAAATCAACGTATTTGGAAACGTGAAAAATGGTATGGTTATGAGCTTAAAGGGAAAAAATTAGGTGTTATCGGTTTTGGTAATATCGGTTCACGTGTTGCAAAACGTGCAAAAGCTTTTGAGATGGATATCGTTGCTTACGATCCATACATTCACCCATCAAAAGTGACTGATCTTGATATGGTTCATACTGATAATTTTGAAGATATTTTAGCTTGTGATATTATCACGATTCATACTCCAAAAAACAGTGAAACTGTTAATATTATCAATGAAGCAGAGATTGCAAAGATGAAAGACGGTGTAGTTTTAGTGAACTGTGCTCGTGGCGGTCTTTATAATGAAGAAGCTCTTTTTAATGGTCTGACATCTGGTAAAATCCGTTTTGCAGGTATTGATGTTTTCGTAAAAGAGCCAGCTACTAGTAATCCTTTGCTTGACCTAGATAATATCATCGTTTCTCCACATTTAGGTGCAAATACGTATGAATCTCAATATAACATCGGAACTGAAGCAGCTGAGCAAGCTATTCAAGCGGCAAAAGGGATCTCTTATCCAAATGCTCTTAATCTTCCGATTGATGAAAGCAAAATTCCTGCATTTGTAAAACCGTATTTGGAAATGGGACAAAAACTCGGGTTCTTAGCATCTGAGAAAAATCGTGCTCCGATTGTTTCTATTAAAGTAAGTGGACAGGGTCCGATCGCTGAGTTCGTTGATTCTCTTTCAACATTCGTGACGGTTGGCGCTTTAGCTGAAAGTAGCGGAGATACGATTAACTATGTTAATGCTGATTTTATTGCCAATGAAAAAGGGATCAAAGTAGAGACTGAGGCTTTGGCTGATTCTTCTGTTTATAAAAACCTTATCACGGTAAAACTTACAACGGATAAGGCAGTCACAACTATTAGAGCTACAATATTTGATGATAATGTTCAACGTGTTGTAGAAATCGATGGATTTAGTGTTGATGTAGCTTTAAAAGGCAATATGATTTTCTTCAAAAATACTGATGTTCCAGGAGTTATCGGAAGTGTTGGTACGATTTTAGCTGGTCATAATGTGAATATATCTGACTTCCGCCTTGGAAGAAATTCTCAATCTGAAGCACTTGCAGTTATCATCGTAGATAGCGCAGTAAGTGAAAATGTACTCAAAGAACTTAATAGCCTTGATGCTTGTATAAGCGTGAGTTACGCAAAAATCTAATCTTTTTATTTCTTAGACAGAAGGTATTCTTCTGTCTAAATCTTCTCTCTTCTTCTTATTAATTAAAAGCTAGTCAATAATTTATCTTAATATATCAATTTATATGTAGAATTTAAAATGAGAGTTCTTACATGTAAGCTAAAAAAGGCTTACATGCTAAGTAAAAGAGTTAAAGAGGATCTGTTATTGAAACAGCTTTCTTTTCATGGAATTGGAAGTGTCTTTCTAAATCTGCATTGAATAAAAGAATAGGGACTACTATTAAAGAAGCGATAACCGCTGCAATAGTTCCAAATATAAGCGAAACACCAAGACCTCCAAATACAGCATCTCCAGCAAGGAGAGTTGAAGCTAGGATAATAGCTACAGCTGTTAAGAAAATCGGTTTAGCACGTGTTGCTGTTGCATATGCAATCGCTTCAGCTTTTGGCATACCTTTGTCATGCATTAAAGATTTTGTAAAATCAATAAGTAAAAGTGAATTACGTGAACTTATCCCGATGAGGGCAATAAAGCCGATGAGCGATGTCGCAGTTAAAAAGAAAGTATCTGCAGTGAAAAGATTCATAATCCAGTGTCCCACTATAACGCCAATGATAGAAAGAAAGCTTCCTGCGAGGATAATACCACTGAGTGTATAGCTTTTATAGTAGATAACCATAAGTAAGAAAATAAGTATCAGTGCTGCGATAAAAGCACCGCCGAGGTCTCTGAAAGTATCTAGTGTTACTTTCATCTCTCCATCCCATTTAAGCTGATAAATCTCACCATCTTTTTTATCTTTGAGTTCAAGATCAAAGAGTCCTGTTTTTGTGATCTCATAATCATTTGTAAGCTCTTTTAAAATCGTTGCTCTTGCATCAATGAGTGGATAGACTTGTGAAACCATATCTGTTTCAGCCATAACATTCGTCATTTGATGTAGATCTTTGCTCATGATAACAGGATGTGACTGAGCAGGGATAACTGATACAAGTTCCGTTATAGGAACCATCATCCCATATTTATTCATAAGTTTAAGGCTTGAGAGTTTTGATTGAACGGCGTCAAGATCTTTTTTTGTAAATCTTTTTGTATCATTACTGAGTGATAAAAAAATTGGGATTTGGTCATTATATTTGGCAGAGTTTTTAACTGCAATGTCCATTCCCTCAAAGGCTAGATACATAATGTCATTTATCTGTTTTATCGCGATGCCTGAACGTGCAGCTTTTTCTGCATCCACTTTAATATCAAATGTGCTGTATATAGTATCTTCCATTGTGTCAACATCAACTAAACCTTTAGTCTTTTTGAAGATATTTTCAACTTTAGTCGATAAAACTCTAATGCCATCGGCATTATCTCCATAAATCTCTGCAACGATTGCAGCGAGAGTAGGCGGTCCAGCTGGAGGTTCAACAAATGAGATATCACTTTGTGGCACTATTGGCTGGCAAGTTTTAAGAACAACAGGACGAAGACGTTGTACCATGATATAAGATGGCTCTTTTCTTTCATCTTTTTTTGTAAGATTAACAACAAGTTCTGCTACATTTTCAGAGTTTTTAAATTGTGATCCTTTGATGAGACCAGCAAAGTCAAGAGGAGAGCCCATACCTAAAAAGACTTCTAAATTTTTTACATCTTTCTCTTTTTGCATAACAGATGCTACACAGTTTGAGACACTTGTAGTTTGCTCGATTGAACTGCCATCAGGTAATTTGACGTAAATATTATAAGTGTCATTATTTTTTCCCGGAAGCATCTTCGCCAATACTAGCTCTGTTGGAATCATCATCACAGAAAGTATGAGAGCGACAATCGTTCCTATAAGAATAAATTTTCTTTGACTTTTGCTTTGCACTCCGTTTAAAACGGCTTTTTCAAATTTTTTAAACATTATTTGTGCTCCTCGTCATGCTTAGGTCTTTTGAGTATTCTTACAGCGAGGTAAGGGGTGAAAATATAAGCTACAAAAAGTGAAGCAATTAGTGCCACAGGAACATTTGCAGGAATCGGTTTCATAAACTGACCCATCATCTGACCGACAAAGGCCATAGGAACCATGGTCATGATGATTGCCAAAGTGGCAATATTTGTTGGTGCACCGATCTCATCAGTCGCTTCTATCATCAACTCATCTTTATCTTTATGTGCTGAATCAACAGAGTGGTAATGACGGTGAATATTTTCAATAACAATAATAGCCGCATCGACTAAAAGTCCAAGGCTCAGTAAGAAGGCAAAGAGCGTAATCCTATTGATTGTTTGACCTGGGAGAT
>CAISHH010000113.1 GCA_903885085.1 uncultured Campylobacterales bacterium | reverse complement strand
TATTGGCAATGGATAGTGATGATGTTGAAGAAGCAAAGCTTTGTAAGCTTAACGATGTGCAGAAATGGGCGATGATCGTCGTAGAAGAAGGTCAAGTTGTCGAAATTTTGTTCGAGGACAAGCGTGAAGATTTTACTATACCTGGCGAAACAGTTGTTGTAATTGATGATAATGAATATGTTTGGCCGTTCATAGAGGAGCAGATGCAAGTTTTAGTAGGGCATACACAGCGTTATATCGATGATATAGTAGAAGCATATCTCTTTAAAGAACTCCATGAACTCGCGTATTAAAGAGCTTATAAACCCACTTCCAGGATATACGATCTTACATGTAAGCTTACATGTAGATGAGATAGCTTTGACACTAAATGATATTTTAGAAAAAGTGGGCGGAAGGCTTAATCTTGCACTTTATAATAACAGTGAAAATCCTCAACTCAGTGGAAAGGTACGTATTCAAAATCTTGAAAATTTTGATGAGATTCCCCGAACACTCCCTCGAGATAATGACATAGTCATTTTTCATAATCTTTTTAGTCAGCATCACCAAAAAGAGAGAATGCTAAAAAATGCTTACACGACTTTAGTAAATGCAGGTCAGATAGTCATTATAGAGAAAAAAGGTGTTATGGATATACAGCAGATCAAAGAGCACCTAGAAGCTCATGAGTTTAGAGCAGCCAATGAGATAAAGCTATTAGAAGGTTATGACCTCGTTGTTGCAAAAAAGATGCATATGTGGGGTAACGGATTATGATAGAATAGGCGTTTTATTACCGAATTTTTTTTGAACTATGAAAGGCAAGTAACTATGAAACTTTCAAAAACTATAATGCTACTTCTGTTTAGCGCTACAATCCTTTTGGGACAAGAGGTTCCAGCGGGATTTGTTGATCTTAAAAAAGCAATTCCAACTGTTATCATAGATCTTCGTTATGGCGGTGAAAATAATTTTGTTGGTGAGCGAATAGATGGTTATGAGGCACAGGTTTGCTATCTTAGTACTCAAGCGACAGAGGGCTTGAAAGTAGTACAAAGTGAGTTGTCATCTTTTGGATTTGGACTCAAAGTGTTTGATGCTTATCGTCCGCAGCGTGGCGTTAACCACTTCGTCCGCTGGGCAAAAGATCTGAATGACACGAAAATGAAGACAACTTACTATCCTGATGTTTTGAAATCTGAGCTTTTTGATAAAGGCTACATCGCAGCACGTTCTGGACATTCGCGCGGGAGTACCGTTGATCTGACTTTGATCGACCTTGCAACAGGCAAGGAACTAGATATGGGAACGGGTTTTGATTTCTTTAGTCCCATCTCATGGCCAACAAGCAAGGAAGTCACCTCGCAGCAACGTGCAAACCGTTTACTGTTACGCTCCATTATGATTGGTCAAGGATTTCGACCATTAGAGGAAGAGTGGTGGCATTTCACACTTGCAAATGAGCCTTATCCCACAACCTATTTTGACTTTACGGTGCGCTGATGTTTATACAAAAATCTCATTTAAATAACAGCTTTTTAACCGACAAGCATCGAATGGTTCAAAGCGACGACGGCAGTTTTACGGCTTATTCAGCGGAGTTTGATGAGCATTATCACTCTACAAAAGATGGTGCGCTTGCTGAGTCGCTTCAAAAGCATGTGATTCCAGCACTCTTACATGTAAGCTTCAAGGATGAGATATCGATTTTGGATATCTGCTTTGGGCTTGGGTTTAATACCCTTGCTACGCTTTATTATATGAAAAAAGAAGGGATTAAAAAGAAGCTCACTATCTACTCGCCAGAGTTTGACAAAGAGCTGATCGCTTCGCTCAAACACTTCGTCTATCCTGAGATATTTTTAGAGTTTAAAGAGATCATAGATGCACTCTCCACAAGCGGAGAATATCAAGATGAGAGCTTACATGTAAGTCTTTATTTGGGTGATGCGAGAGAGTTTATACGCGACTGTAAGCATCAGTTTGACGTCGTGTATCAGGATGCATTTTCTCCCTCTTCAAATCCTATACTTTGGACAAAAGAGTATTTTGCAGATATCGCCCGAGTGATGAAAGAGGATGGGATTTTGACGACCTATTCCATCTCACTAGCGACTCGTTTAGCCTTACATGGTAGCGGATTTCATATCTATCTCTATGAGCCTAAAGGGTGTCGAAGTTCGACTTTGGCTTCACTCAAAGAATTAAGCGGCTATGAAAGAGTGGATATGGCGCATAAAATATCTTGCAATCCCGAGGCAAAGCCTCTGAGTGATTTAGAGATATAGTTTTTTTAAGACCATGATAATACTCTCGACCGCTTTGGTGGTGGTAGTCTCATTGACGGTGTGATAACCTATGGTTGGAATCTGAAGTGTCGCGCCTTGGATCGCTCCTTTGGTCGCGTGGATCAAACGTCCAAGTTCCGTGACTCCAATGGAGCCTTTGCCCCCATTTTGTTCCATCCTTTTTTTAAGATAAACATCCTTATAGTCAAAACGAATCTTCTCTTTTTTGGCGATATCTTTGATCCTCTTTTTTAAAGGAGAGCGAAAGATGGCATTTGCATCTCTGTTCCTGAGAACGATATCGATATTTTGTATCTCTTCGAGCATTCTGTAAGGACTTGTATCCAAAACAAGGAGTTCATTTGTTGAGATGTCAAAACGTTTAAACCATTCAAGCAAAAATCTCCAGCTTTTTCCAGCCTCTTCAGATGAGGTAAAAAATGCCGTTCCCTGATATCCTGTTGCGTACATGTAAAGGATGATAGCGACAGAAAGTACATTGTCAAGCTGTGCGGAGATGAGGTTCTCTTTGACATCGAGTTTATCTATAAATGCGATGGGTGTTCCAGGGAAAAGGTGTTCAAATCCCTCAACTTTGAAGACGATATTGTTTCGACGTTTACAAAGCCTTGCCTCGGTAATGAGTCCTAGTCCAAGGTAGTTTCCCGACCAAGGTTCATACGCTTGCACCTTTTCATCTACGAAACGTTCTGTAAAGTTGTAGAGCCATTGCTCGGAGGAGGAGTTTCCCGTAAGATCGGCTCTATTTTTCGCGATGAATGCGGCGTATTGAAACTCATTATGACCTGTGCAAATAAGCCCATTTCTATCTGCATGCGCTGAGATATAACCGCTGTTGGGATTGATCCCTTTTGCTACTAGAACACCATCATAGTACTCAACAGTGATCTCCATCTCTTCAAGTTCACGTTTTACAAACATAAAAAAGGGATGTTCCTCTCCTACCACGCTGGGGACGCGGATCAATTGTTTTAAGATATCGAAAAACTGTTCTTGTATCATTCTATCGTGTCCTCTTCATGGAGTTCTAAAAATTCGCTTTGTTCTAAAATCTCTTCATTATAATATTCGATTTTCTCTTCCGCACTCTCGATATCTCTGAGTTTTGCAATGTGAAAAACAGCATCTCCCTCTTGCACAAGTGGAATCTCAGATTTACCGATGATAACGCCATCAAAGGGTGCTATGATCTCAAAACTCCCATCTTCAAGAGGGTTGTCTATGTAGGCGATAATCTCATCTTTTACAACCGTGCTTCCAAGAGATTTGATTGTTCTGAGTACTCCGCTTTCGCCTGCGCGTACCCATTGGCTTGTTCGTGTGATGATTGGTGTTCTGAGACCTTTTTTCACTTTTATTTTTGGAAGCATCTCATTTTCTCGTAAGACATTTATGAGGCCTCTTACACCAATACGAATACTCGTTTCATCAAATCTCAAAGCTTCTCCCGCTTCATATAAAAGTATGGGAACGCCATTATCTTGTGCAACGGCGCGAAGGGAACCGTCTCGAAGTTCTGAGTGTAAAATAACGGGTGCTTCAAAGGCTTTAGCTAATTTAAAAGTGTATTCATTTTCTATATTTGTGCGAACCTGAGGGAGGTTTGATTTGTGGATGGATGCCGTGTGCAGGTCTATGCCAAGAGTACATTTACTGACAATCTCATCAAAAAATATCTTTGCAACTCTGCTTGTCAGCGAGCCTTTGGCACTTCCGGGAAAACTACGGTTCAAATCACGTCTGTCTGGAAGATAGCGAGAAAGTGTCATAATCCCATACACATTGACGATAGGTACTAAGATCAGTGTACCGCGCAGTTTTTGCAGAATCTCTAATTTTCCCAAACGTCTGATAATCTCGATGCCGTTGAGTTCATCTCCATGGATAGCCGCACTGATAAAGACAACAGGACCATTTTTTTTACCGCGGATCACTCTGATTGGAAGCTCTGTAGGAGTATTGTAGAGTTTTGGCAGATCGATGTTGATAAGCACATCAGAGTTTTTTTCTATTTTAGTTCCGGCTATGATAAACGGCTCATTTAGCATTTAGGCTCCAATGATATCCTTTTTGATCTTTTTGCGTTTTGTATTTGTATCACTTTTGGGAGTGACATTTTTTTCTATGTATTCCATGATTTTAGTAGCAATATCGATATTTGTCGATTTTTCTATCCCTTCTAATCCGGGAGAAGAGTTTACTTCCATCACAAGCGGACCACGAGAAGAGGGGATCATATCGACTCCACATACACCAAGTCCCATCGATTTTGCAGCAGCAATGGCTGTAGTTTTTTCTTTTCTTGTAAGTTTATGAGCACTCGCGCTTCCGCCTTGATGCAGGTTTGATCTAAAATCTCCCTCCGCACCTTGGCGTTTCATAGCTCCGACAACTTCGCCGCCAACGACAAAAGCTCGTATGTCAGCGCCTCCTGCTTCTTCTATATACTCTTGAACAAGAAGGTTAACATTCATGCCATAAAATGCGTCGAGGACTGATTTTGCCGCTTTTTCGCTGTCAACTAAAACAACGCCAACGCCTTGTGTGCCCTCTAAAATTTTAAGTACCAAGGGTGCTCCGCCACTGAGCTCAATCACATCTTTCGCACTTGATTTATTGGATGCAAAGACTGTTTTTGGCAGATCGACACCGTTTTTTGAAAGAATCTGAAGGCTTCTAAGTTTGTCACGGCTTCTTGCAATAGCCAAATTTCCAGAGGTTGAAAATGCGCCCATCATCTCAAAGTGACGCACCATGGCAGTGCCAAAAAATGTGCGGCTCGCACCAATGCGAGGGATGATGGCATCAGGGGCTGGAAGCTCTTTTCCATTGTAGATGACGCGAAGTTCCCCCTTCATAATTTCGATAGAACATTTGAGATAATCAACTACTTGAACTTCCCAGCCTTTGGCTTTTGCCGCTTCGAAGAGTCTTCTTGTCGAATAAAGTTTTTTGTTTCTTGATAGTATATAGAGTCTCATATTTTTCCTTCGTTAGTTTGGGATTTTGCCAGATACTCTTTTGAGACATCAACTAAAAATTTATTTGACAGAAATCTTCTGCCGATAAGCATCGGATATTTCATATCTGCCCTATTTGTGAGTGAGATAACGGTTTTATAACTTTTTCCAAAAAACGTCACCATCACTTGAATGGATGGTCTATGTTGAACGATGCCGTTGGAGCTTTTTATCTTTTTAATCTTGTAGATTGGCAAGGTGATTCTTTTTCCATGATAAGAAGTGTGAACTTCATCTAAAAGAGTAAAAGTCACAAATCCATTTTCATCGATAATAATGTCATCACAGTGCAGAGCGTTGGAATCAGCACCCGTATCTATTTTGGCATCAAGGTCATAGAGCTGAAGGTCTTCAATGGAGATTAGCTCTTTTCTTCCGATTATCTTTTTGTCGCTCATGATATAAATACTCCTTTAGAGTTTTGATTCATTCTTCATCAGCCAGAGAAATACATCAACTAAAGCATTGTAAAGTTGTGGAGGTACCTCTTTGTCGATTTCCAAGTTTATCAAAGAATTAACAAGCTCTTGGTTACAAAAGATCGGCACATGAAACTCTTGCGCCTTTTCAATGATCTTTTGTGCAATCTCACCTTTACCCGATGCGATAACGCGCGGCGCGCCGTCTTGCTCCTTGTCGTATTTAAGGGCGACAGCTTTATCACTCATCTTAGTAGAGTGAACTTATTTTATCTACTTCATCCCATGACGCGGCAGGTGAACTTTTATGTGCCAAGATGTGCGCAATGTAGCGTGCAAACATATCGGTCTCGATGTTTACATGTGAGCCACTTTTGTAAGTGCTAAAAAGTGTTTCCTTCATTGTGTGTGGGATAATAGTCAGACGAAAAGAATCTTTAAAAACTTCATTGACAGTCAAGCTCACACCATCAATAGTGATAGAACCTTTTGGGACAATGTAAGGGATAAATTTTGCTTCAACTGAGATAAAAACATCATAGCTATTACCGCTGTTTTTGATGGATGTAACAGTTCCAAGTGTGTCCACATGCCCTTGAACAATGTGTCCTTCAAACTTATCACCCATACTCATAGCAGGTTCGATATGAACCTTGTTTTTATAATTTTCCAAAGCTAAAATCTTTTGGCTCTCAGGTGAGAGTTCGACACTAAAACCATCACTATGAAGAGCAGTCACTGTGAGACAAGCACCGTTTATGGCGATAGAATCACCGATGCCTGCCTTATATTTTGCACGAAGAGTGAGAGTGTTGTTTGCAAAAGCTTTGACTTCTGCCATTTCGCGTATGAGTCCTGTGAACAAATGCGTCCTTTTAAAAAACTATTTTTCCATCTTCTTGCAAAGACTTGATGATCTCTTTTGCTTTTTCATGCCCTTGGTATGCAGCTTTTCGACAAAGATCAAGCGCTTTGTCATGATCTTCTTCACATCCAAGACCTTGGTCATACATGAGACCTAGATTGTAAATTCCCTCTTTGAGTCCTGCATCTGCTGAACGGGAAAAGCAGATGAAAGCACGTTTTTCATCTTGAGATACGCCATGTCCATCTTTATATAAAACGCCGAGATTATTAAAAGCTTCAGGATGTCCACGTTTTGCAGCTTCTTCATACCAAAATGCGGCTTCGCTGAAGCTACAGATACATCCAAGACCTTTTTCAAACATCACACCCACTTCATACATCGCTGGTACTGCTTCGCGAACTGCCGACTCTAAAAAGAGCTCATGCGCTTTGTACTGATCAAATGGAACTCCATGTTGACCGTTTGCGTAAAAAAGTGCCAAGTTATAAAGTGCATAAGGCTGTTTTTTTTCTGCCGCCGCCCAATAAAGTGCGATTGCTTTGTCCATATCTCGCTCACACCCTTGAGCATTTTGGTACATGTAAGCCAAAGATGTCTGTGCTTCTTCGTTGTTTAAACTAGAGAGTTTCGTATAAAGTTCAAATGCTTTTGCATAATCTTTGCCGTTGTAAGCATTGTGCGCTTCTTGTATCATTTTACCTCATTTTCTGTGCGTATAGGTTGGCGATAATTGGTTTGATTTCCTTTTCTCGCTGCTTTTGCTTTTGTTATTTTGGCTTTGAGCATCTCTTTTTCGCTCATGAGATCATCACGAATAAGGTGTTCACCACCGCCATCAAGCTCTTCGTCATACTCAACGACTTCAGGTTTATAATCTTTAAATGGATTTGTCATGTTATTTCTCTTTACTCAATAAGGCTTATTTTATACAGAGTCTCATTATAAAGGGATAAAAGCTAAAGCGAAGCTCTAAAAAATGCACTAATTTAAGAAATATGTTCTTTCTTATCTTGCCTTTTTTATAATGAGGGATATTTATTGACGAGGTGGTTGTTATGAAAAAATATATTTGTACTGTATGTGATTATATTTATGATCCTGAGGTTGGAGATGAAGATGGCGGTATCGCGGCTGGAACTGCATTCCTTGATATTCCTAATGATTGGGTTTGTCCCGATTGTGGCGTTTCCAAAGATATGTTTGAACCCTTAGAGGAGTAGGTCTCCTCTAAAAGATTAGTTGATAAATGAACAGCAATAGTCTGTAACAGACGTTACATGAATATCAAAAGCACTGTTTGCAGGAACTTCAAAAACACATGGTGTTTTCATCTCTACGAAACTTTCGCTTTCTGGAAGTTTTACAGAAAACTCACCACTGTAAATCTCCATGACCTCTGCAAGACCTGTGTTAAAAGTGTATTCACCCTCAAGCATAACGCCTAAAGTTTTTTTCTCTCCATTGGAAAACTCGATTGTGCGGCTAGTAACTTTTCCGCCAAAATAGATATTTGCTTCTTTTACTACGTCTACATTTGTAAATTTTGACATTTTTTTACCTTTTTTTGGCGAAATTATATCTAATTATTTTAGCAAATATAAAAGGGTATAATTGCGAAAATAATTATCTAAATTTGGACAAATAGTATGAAATATGATGTAATCGTAGTTGGCGGCGGACATGCGGGTGTTGAGGCTTCTTTGGCGTGTGCAAGAATGGGTCACAAAACACTTTTAATCTCTATGTTAGCCGAGCAAGTGGGTGCAACAAGCTGTAATCCCGCAGTTGGCGGACTTGCAAAAGGGCATCTTGTTAAAGAACTTGACGCACTTGGTGGAGAGATGGGACTTATCACGGATGAAGCTGGAATACAGTTTCGAATACTCAACCAGACAAAAGGTCCCGCAGTTCGTGGAACTCGCGCTCAGATAGATATGGACAAGTATCGCATTATTGCTCGAAACACTATTTTAACGACTCCAAATCTTGAACTCAAACAAGAAACGGCTGATGCGCTTATCTTTGATGGCGACACAGTGGTGGGTGTGAAAACGGATCTGATGCATGAGTACAAAGCTTCTCGTGTAGTCCTCACAACAGGAACATTTTTAAAAGGTGTTATTCACATCGGCGAGTATAAAAAATCAGCTGGGCGTTTTGGTGAATTTAGTGCTGAAAATCTTTCAGAATCGCTTACATGTAAGGGTCTGAGAGTTGGACGTTTAAAAACTGGAACTTGCGCGAGGATAGACACTTCAAGCATTGATCTCAGTGTTATGGAGATCCAAGACGGTGATGTTTTGCCGACACCTTTTAGCTTTAGAACAGACCGCGCGGAGTTTGCACGTACTAAAAAACAGCTTCCATGTTATATCACTTACACAAATGTTGATACTCACTCTATTATAGAAGGGAACTTTCACAGAGCACCACTTTTTACAGGACAGATTGAAGGTGTTGGACCGAGATATTGTCCAAGTATCGAAGATAAAGTGAACCGCTTTCGAGATAAAGAACAGCATCATCTTTTCATAGAACCGCAAACGGGTGACAATACCGAGTGTTACATCAACGGGATGAGCACTTCGCTTCCCGTGGATGTTCAAGAGCAGATGATCCATTCGGTAAAAGGGATGGAAAACGCAAGAATCGTGCGTTATGGTTATGCGATAGAGTATGATTATGTTGATCCGACTGAGCTCAAACACTCACTTGAAACAAAAAAAGTCAAAAATCTTTATCTCGCTGGTCAGATAAATGGTACGACTGGTTATGAAGAAGCCGCGGCGCAAGGCTTGATGGCTGGGATCAACGCTTCACTTTCACTTCAAGGAAAAGAGCCGCTTGTACTTCGCCGTGATGAAGCGTACATCGGTGTGCTTATTGATGACTTGGTTACAAAAGGAACGAAAGAGCCATATAGAATGTTTACTTCTCGCGCAGAGTATCGCCTGCTTTTACGCGAAGAATCAGCTGATGTAAGACTTAGCGGTTATGGATTTGAACTTGGACTTATAGATGAAGAATCATATAAAAAAGTGATCCTTAAAAAAGCGCAGATAGACGAGGGAATGCAACTTTTACAAAATACGAAATTCACTCCAAATAAAGAGTTCATCGCTCTTTTAGAGAGTATCGATGAAGAGAAAGTGAATGATACGATCTTGGCAGAGCAGTTGGTAGCGAGAAAGAGCTTTACGATAGAAAAGATGGTTGTACTCGTTCCAGAACTTAGCAAATTTGATGATTATATAAAAGAAGAGATCTTAGTAGAAGCAAAATACTCAAGATATGTTGACAAGCAAAGTCAAGAGATCGAAAAGATGAAAAAATACCTATTAGTGGCGATTCCAGAATCGTTTGATTTTGCTTCTGTGAGTGGACTTTCAAAAGAGATTGTTGAAAAGCTAAATCGTTTCAATCCACCAACTTTACAAGCCGCATTGCAGATTTCTGGAATGACTCCTGCCGCATTAGAAATTTTGCATATTTATATAAAAATGTCTGCGAAAAAATCAAAGTAACTGGATAACGACAGTAATACCAACAATTTTTGCAGAGCATGGCTTAGCGCTGAAGATGTACCTTTATTTGATGTGAGATTTTGCTTAGAGTCTAGGATGCTTTGCGCGGGAATCTGCATTTTTGATGTGTCGCTGCTGCTTGGATCAAGCTCCGCATAGTTATTTGCTTTGTATTGCTCGTATAGATTTTGTTGCTCTTTACCCAACTCGGAAAAAAACAGCTTTGCGAGTTCTGGATCTACTTGACCATTTTTCAAGGTTGACATCCTTTTTTTGAGCTCATCTAGGTAATCTTTGCCCTTTGTGTCGCTTAGATATGTTTGCATATCTTGACCACTATCTAAAAATTTATAATACTCTTTTGTTGCATTTACATTCGTGCCTATCGCATTAGCACCACTTTTAGCTGAGATATATCCTGCCGTTTCTCCATCTACTTTTTGATAAAAAAATGAATCAAATAGTTCACCGACGGCAATCTTGTCACTCGGCAGATTTTTGTCATACTCTACACCTGAATATGCATCAAAGGTCTCTCTATGTGCAAAAAGACCGATATTTGGATCTGTGTCTGTTCTGCTAAAACATCCCATAGCTGCAAACCCTCTAAATCCTGAATCTAGTGCACCATCAGTCGCTGTGGAGACTTTGTATGCTGCATTGCTTGTGGCATACATCTCGTCCATAGTATTTTGTATGCTGACAATGCCATCCATCAAAGAGCCCTTTGAGACATAGGATTTTGGCATAGCATTTATCTCATTTTGTGTGATATAACCATCTTTATCCGGGTCTAATGTATTGCCAGCGATGGTCTTAAAAAGATTCCAAACTCTTGAGATGACCGCTACTGGATCTGTGTTTTCTCCTTGGGCTTGTGAATATACTTCAGCTTGGACAAGCATAGCTTGGTGGATTTTGATGTTATCGGGAATGCCCGCTGCTTTATTAAAATCAGTTGTGAAAAAGCCATCACTATCGACTTCAAATCCACCGCTGTTTACCGTCATGGTGGTAGATGTAGATGCAAGAGCCGTTTCTGTCATGGTAGTATAATTCCAGTCAACCCCGTCTAATTTAGATATATCAGCATAAAATGGAGCTGTAATATCCTTTGCATTAACTCCACTTCTAAAGGTGGCATAATCAACAGTTGCGTTTGATGATATAGTGTTTAGTGACATAATAAACTCCAACAAAAATATACTAAAATAAGCAAAAATAGTACCAAAATCACGGTTAAAAAATTCCTTATTTGGCAATTAATTCACAAAATATGGGACGTGAATCGAAAATCTAAAAGAGTAAAGCAACAATTTTATGATTGCGTTTCTTACATGTAAGAGATATACTTTTAAAAAATTTGTGAGGTCTGCAAAATATGGACACGCCTGAAATCTCCTTAAGTAATTATCGCGAGCTTGAAAAAGATGTTCATATCACTTATGGTTATGGCGAGACTCCGTTTGGTGAAGCATTGATTGGCTTTACATGTAAGGGTGTGTGTTATCTTGGATTTATAGATGCAAACAGAGATCAGATATTCAATCACTTTCAAGAGCATTGGGAAAACGCTGATCGTTTACATGATGATTTAAGAGCCAAAGAGTATTTAGACAATATCTTCATTAAAAATATACGATACCCTCTGGTTGTAAAAGGTACAAATTTTCAGATTAACGTCTGGAAAGCACTATTAAATTTACCAGAGGGAATCGTCTCAACTTATCAGGATATTGCAAATTTTTTAGATAAACCAAAAGCTGTACGCGCCGTGGCAAGTGCCATAGGTAAAAACCATATCGGCTTTCTCATTCCATGTCACAGAGTCATCGCAAAAAGTGGAGCGATGAGCGGATATAGATGGGGCATAGAACGTAAAAAAATATTCATAGCATACGAATCAATTAAAATGAATATCAATCAAAAAAGATGCGCTTGGGTCAAGATGAGTGAGCCGATTTATATTTCTTACCACGATAATGAGTGGGGGAAACCCTTACATGTAGAGAAAGCACTCTTTGAGCTTTTCTCTCTTGAAACCCAAAGTGCAGGGCTGAGCTGGCTTACGGTTTTGAAAAAACGTGAAGGATATCGTGCGGTATTTGATAACTTTGATTTGCAAAAAGTGGCTTCATATTTAGCCTCAGATATAGAGCGAATCATAGAAAGCGGTTTGGTTATCAAACACAGAGCAAAGATAGAAGCGATCATCCAAAATGCTAAAGGATTTTTACAAATAGTAGATGAGTTTGGCTCACTAGATAACTATTTTTGGAGCAAAGTGGACGGTAAGCCGATCAAGAATGATGTATCTGACTACAAACGCGCCATGACAACTTCAAATATCTCCGATGAAATAACTAAAGATCTAAAAAAACGAGGGTTTAAATTTGTAGGTTCAGTCACCATCTACGCATTTATGCAGGCTTGCGGGATGGTGGATGACCATGAGAATGATTGCTTTTGTAAAAATTAAGAAGAGAATATAATAGAAACGAAGAGTAACAAACTTTTTTAAACGTCTAAAAATGTAACTCATAGCTACATCCGTAATATAAAATTTTATTGGTATATTTGAAATGCATATAAACATAAAAGACAATAATATAATGCCAGACTAGAACTCTATGCAATGTTATGTGAAAAAAGCGGAACAAGACAAGACCCATGTGTGCTTGATGTCTTTATGTCCATAACCGATTTTATGAACGCAAGCGAGCCAAAAGTCTGGTGGGATTATACGCAAAAACGTAAAGCATCTTATGACTTAGGAAAAAAGAGATAATGAAAATGTCAAAACTACTGATTTTATGTATGCTGATTTTGCCTTTGTTTGCTAAAGAGCCGAACTTTGGCAAGTATGATGGAAGTGCGGTTATTTTAGATTTAAACAGTTCACAACGAACTATTTTTGGAACAAGAGCGGATGAGCGTTTGAGTCCATGTTCTACATTTAAGATTTTAAATAGCATGATAGCTCTTGATACAGGTGCGATCAAAGATGAAAATGAGAGTGTCAAATGGGATGGCGTTGTGAGAGAGTATCCGGTATGGAACCATGACCACTCTATGCGTACAGCCATTGCGGTATCTGCTGTTTGGTTTTATCAGGAGATGGCACGACACATTGGAGCAAAACAGATGCTAGAATATGTAAGAAAAGCTCATTATGGAAATGAGGATACTTCGCGTACATTGACGGACTTTTGGCTTGGGAAGGGAAGTTTGAAAATATCGCCAAACGAGCAAGTAGATTTTCTCTCCCGTCTTGTTCGTAATGATTTGCCGTTTTCATCTCGTGCCATGAATATCGCTAAAGATATTATCACTTTAAAAAAGCATGGAGATTATCAGTTTGCAGGAAAAACTGGCAGTTGTACCAATGTCGGCTGGTTTATAGGATTTATGAAGCAAGATAACAAGACAACACTCTTCGCTTTTAACATAAAAGGCGATGGAGCCAGCGGGAAAGAAGCTGAGCGTATCGCTTATGAATATTTACAAAATAATGAATAAAATGAGATATATAAGATTTTAAAAGTGAACAGTTATTGCTTATAGACTTAGTAAAAGGGGTCTATCATGCAAATATCCTCTACAACAAATAGTAGTTTTTTGAGTACCACTTCTGATCTTGCAATGCAGGGCACAACAACTTCACAGACCTATGTGGATATTGTTAAAAGTCTCATTGGCGATACCACCTATCAAACTCGTGATGACGTAAATGCTAGTGATGGTGAACTAGAACAGTTTAGAAAGAGTTTGAGTACCAAAGGTGCAGCGGTTTTTCTAGCAGATCAAAATCAGGAAAAGATAGAGGCTTTAGTTGAAAAGTATCGTCAAAAACTTCTTGATGAACAAGCGAAAAATCCAGATAAAACTATGAATATTGCAAAAATGGTGAGTGATTATAAGGAACAGCTCATGAAAGAACTTGAAAAGGCACAAGAAGCAGAGAAAAGCAAAACTGCCTTACCCGCAGAAACTATTTTTAAGGAAAAAGTAGTCAAAGCAACACCCATAACCAGTAGTGAGGGAAATTTGCAACAGCTCTTGAGCATTCAAACAAGTGAAAGTAAAAAAGAGTTTGGGTTATTTGAATAATATTTCGCTTACATGTAAGCATTTTTAAATAAAGGAGTTCTATGGTTTCTATCAAATATTTACATCAAGTTCAAGCTCTGCTTCTATCGGGATTTATGAGTTTTATCATGTCAGGAGCGATCACGCTTATAAATCTGGGATATGTAGATCAATTTATCGGGATTTGGTTACATGCATGGGTGGTTGCGTATGCTATTGCCTTTCCAACAATACTGCTCGTGTTCCCATTTGCGCGTAAGCTAGCGATGAGAATCGCATCGAAGTAGAATTTGCTTAAAATACTAAATATTGATCTCTCAGAAGTCATAGGAAGTTTTTTATTTACTATTGTGTAGAATCACAAAAATAGTTTATAAGGTGAGCGCAGATGAGAAAATTTTATTATGTAGATACAGGTCACAGAGTCGGACTAGATAGATTTCGTCGTGCGGTTGCGATCTTAAATGCCCTTGGTGATGATGAGGTGACACTTTTATGTTCTGACTTTCGTATTGCTCATGAAGCGAGACATTTTGGGATAAAAAATAGTGTCGGTATCGATCTTGTAAGAAATATAGTCAATATTACTCATCACGGTGATGCTCTGATTTTCGATAGTGCTGAGGCGAACCCTTTGATGCTTGAAGATATGAGATCTTACTTTTCAAAGTTTATCAGAGTGAGTGATGATCCAGAAGATAAACGCGCCGAAAATGAGTTTTTGATCTCAGCCTATTTTGAAGATGCGCTTACATGTAAGAGTGTTGTCGTAGATGATAAATACTTTGGGACATTTGATAAGACGATTGAGATAGGATTTTTCTTTGGCGATGATGATTATGAAAAGGACTTAGAAAAACATCTTGATATATTAGAAGGGCTAAAGGCAGAGCTTTTACTCGGGTTTTACTACTTTTTTGATTATGAAGAGATGTTAAAAAAAACATTCAAAAAACATTATGAGTTTGAAGAGTATGACGAGTTTATCACTGCTTCTAAAATCTTAGTCACATCATCTCCACAAGCCGTATTAGATTCTCTTGCAAGCGGTGGAAGACCAATATACTTGAAGCGTCCTGATTATTCCAATGAATTTCTTCAACTTTTCTTAGAACTTAATATTCCTGTGATAAACGACTTTGACAAAACTCTTTTAAGCACTGCAATCTCTCAAAATTTATCACATTCTTATAACCAAGTGCCACAAAACAGTATTAAACTTGTAAATTATCTTAAAGATAAGTTCTATTTATAGAGTTTTAAGAGAGATTGATATAGCATTAAGCTTACAATTCTAAATGTAGTGAGGAAATACTATGAAAAATGGAAGAAGAGGTTTTATGGGAAAAGCCTTCGGTGCCGTTGCAGGTGTCGGAGCAGTCGCCTCTCTTTATGCTATGAAAAAATCTTGGGATCCACTTCCAAGCGTACGTTCTGCGGGTTTCACGACTCTGGATATGTCAGCATATAAAGAGAATGAACTTGTGGTAGAAAAATGGAGAGGAAAACCTATCTTCGTTTTGAAAAAAACAGCAGAGATGATTGCTAAACAAAATGAAGCAGACAAAGCACGTGATGTTCTTGTAAATGGCGAACATTATATGGTTTGTATCGGTCTTTGTACTCACCTTGGATGTATTCCAGGATATGACCCTAAAGGAGAAAGCTTCTTATGTGCATGTCATGGTGGTATGTATGACTTTACCGGTATGGTTACAAAAGCTCCACCTCCACGCGGCCTTGATATTCCTCCTTTTAAAATAGATGGAAATAAATTGGTTCTTGGTGAAGAGGGTCCTGAGTACAAAAAAATGAAAGAAACTGGCATAACGCTGTAAGGAGGAGTAATAGATGGCACATTTTACAAAAGCAACAAGTGTTCATGATTGGCTGAACCAACGCCTTGGGATTGACACAGTTCGTCGTGTTATGGCAACTGAGTATTGGATTCCAAAAAATATAAACTTTTTGTGGGCAATGGGTATGGTCTTGGCTATTACTTTCGCTCTTTTATTAGTTTCAGGAATTTTCCTATTGATGTATTATCAACCAAACGTCAATACGGCATTTGACAGTGTAAACTACACTATTATGCGCGAAGTGGATTTTGGATGGTTATGGAGACATGTACACGGTGTTGCGGCATCTGTTGTTTTCTTGGTGATTTATATCCACATGTTTACGGGTATCTACTATGGTTCATATAAAAAAGGTCGTGAGTTGATCTGGATCTCAGGTATGCTTTTATTTGTTACTTTCTCTGCTGAAGCGTTTTCTGGTTATATGCTTCCATGGGGTCAAATGAGCTACTGGGCTGGTATGGTTATTACAAACCTTTTTAGTCTTGGCGGATTACATGCAGATGGTTTAGTAGAGTGGATTCGTGGGGATTATGTTCCTGCTCAAGCATTCTTGAATCGTTTCTTCATGTTGCACGTTTTACTGTTACCGTTGGCTATTATGGGTGTTATTGGTCTTCACTTTGGAGCACTTCGTATCCCTCACGTTAACAATCAAGATGGTGAAGAGCTTGATTTTGAAGCAGAAGCTGCAAAATACAAAGCGGGTGATAAAAAACATTCAAAAGTTATCGCATTTGCTAATGACTTTATGAGTAAAGATATGTTTGTTGTTGGAATCTTTTTGATTTTCTTCTTTTACCTAGTGTTTTTTCACTATGATTTTGCGATGGACCCGGTAAACTTTGATCCAGCTGATGGACTAAAAACTCCAGAGCATATTTATCCTGAGTGGTACTTTTTATGGTCTTATGAGATTTTACGACCGTTTTCTACAAATGTTGGTCTAATGGCATTTGGTTTTGCGCAAGTTATTTTCTTCTTGTTACCGTTTTTAGACAGAAGTCCAAACGCTGTTCCTGCAAGTCGTCGTGGATTGTTCTTTATATGGTTTTGGGCTATGCTTATTGACATGATTGTCTTAACATCTATGGGTAAAGTGCCACCAATAGAACCATATGGTTCAATAGGTTTTTATGCGGCATTAACGTTTATTGGTTTATGGATTGCACTTCCAATAATCACTATGCTAGAGAAAAAAGCGTAAGGGGAAATAGAAAATGAAAGAATTATTTATATTAGCTGTTGTTACAGTTTTTACGCTTGTTACATACTATCTTGTAGAGCCGTTTGCGCATTCAGTAATGCACAAGCATGTAGAGAGTGAGCATTTTGCTTACGCTGATCTTCCAGCTTTAACTAAAACTGGCGACGCCGCTCGCGGTAAAGATTTAGTTATGGGTGCTGGTGCATGTAGCGATTGTCACTCTATCTCGGTTGCTGGAATGCCAGCTCGAATGGACGCTGTTACTAGTGCACAAAGTTATGGTGTTAACCCTCCAGACTTAAGCAATGTAGGTGTTGTATATGATGCTAAATTTTTAGCAGCACTTATCAAAAACCCTGCTCATGCTTTAAAAGTTGAGCATAAATATACTCCTGAAAGTGGAAAAGAACACCCGATGGCGTTTTTTGCCGGTGCTGGTGGAGATATCGATCAAGAAATAGCTGATATGGTTGCTTACTTACAGTCAATCGCTGTTAAACAAGATAAATTGACTCCAAAAATGGCTTTTGAAACAGCTTGTGGACGTTGTCATGCGATGAAATATGAAAACTGGACACAAATAGGTGAAAAACCTGCGTTCAAAATGAAAAAAGATGAGTTGGCTTTTGATATTCAAGTAATAGATTATCAAGATGCACTAACTAAATATATGGGTAAATTACCTCCAGATCTTTCAATGTACATCCGTTCACGCGGTGAGCATTACATCAGTACATTTGTTGAAAACCCTCAACATCTTCTTGAAGGAACAGCAATGCCACGTGTTGGTGTAACTGCTGCAAGTGCTGATAAAGTTATAGAACACCTAGCAGATGCTGGTGATACTAAACGTTTTGAGCGCGAAGAAGTAGGTAAAAAAGTGATGATATTCATCGTAATATTTGCACTCTTTTCTTATCTATGGAAACGTTCTATCTGGAAAGATCTACACTAGTAAATACAACATTTAGTGCTTTGCTCTAAATGTTGGCAGGGACATAAATGTCCCTACAACCCCCTGAAGCTACTTGCAGCGTCCAGATGCAAGAGAGTTTTAGGTTTCACCTTCAATGATCTCTTTTGTATACATAATTATTAAAAAACTTTGATTTCTTTTTAACATCAACTCTTTGCAAACTTCATACTGATATAATCCAAAACTTATTAAAATCAAGGATTTATCTTGCTAATAGATAGTTACGACAGAGTAGTAGACTATATCCGCGTCTCAGTCACAGAACGATGTAATTTTAGATGTCAATACTGTATGCCTGAAAAACCTTTTTCATGGGTTCCAAAAGAAAATCTTCTTTCTTTTGAAGATCTCTTTGAATTTCTAAAAATTGCTATGGATGAGGGGATTAAAAAGATCCGCATCACAGGC
>CAISHH010000112.1 GCA_903885085.1 uncultured Campylobacterales bacterium | reverse complement strand
TACTATCAAGCTATGAATAATTTAGACCCTAAAGGAGCAAAACTGTTACCGTTGGTATCATAAAAAGGTGGAATTAAAAAACTTGATTTACTGGTCTTGAAAAAAGGGTTCATTATATTTTAATAGGGTGAATAGCGGTATAATCTTTGTTTAGCATGGAATATCTAATAGTTTCAGCATAAGAAAGTGACCAATTTACGATAGGATAAAGTAAACCAATCGCTAATGCAGCAGAAGTCAGTAAAATAAACTTACCACTTTCTCTTTTTGTGAAAGGAGGTGGCCTATGAAATATAGAAAAATTACATTCATATCTTTGCGTACTTGGCATAGTCGTATATAAATGCATTAATGCATGGAGTTGATTTAAATGATTTTGCTCAGTAGTGTATCCATAATTAAAATCAAACTCACTTGATTTTACAGCTAAATACGTTTGTGAATATTCGTCTAGTCCAGCAATTTGGCCAAGTTCACTTCCAATATATATATGGTCAATTTTTTCTATTTCAAATGCTCTTTTTACATACGTCAAAACATCATTAATATGTACGAAAGTTTCAGAAAAGAGTTTAATGAGATGCTGTTGGTACTCTTTATTTGAAGTAGCTAAACCTTCACTAGATAAGAGTTGTGAAAACAGTTGAAGAGAAATTTGTTCACCAAGTAGTTCGCAAAAGCGTTGATGAAGTTCTGCAAGAGAAAATTTTATAGATTTTGTATATATAAATTCACTGTCACTATAGATAGTTAAAAAAGCGTCATTTTCTTGTAGATATATAAAACAGTCCACACTATTATTATCAAGAATCTCTTTCGTATAAAGAGTTTTTAACAAAAGTGCAACAGGTACAATTTGATCTATATATTTTATATCTTCTATAACATATTGAAAATCTTCATCTAGCGTAAGCGGGTCTACAACAAAAACATGAAAAAAGCGATTTGCTTCATCAACGTTATTGTATGCCTCTATGTAGCTTATCTTATAAGATATTGCCATATCAAGTGCAAGATCCTCATAAACCTTATTGTCTATAATGTCAGGTAAGTCGTCTTCAGGTATATTCTTACTAACGCTTATCAGAGAACTAATAAAACTTTTTGCACCAAGATAAGACAGCACATATTGAGTTTTTGAATACGTAGGATCCAGTTCTCTTTCGAGATGGCTCGATACACCTTTAAAATATTCTCTCTTATATGGGTCAACAGATACAACGCTAGTAAAACTCTGCTGGTTCTTTAAATTCATTTTTCCACCTACTTAAAATTAACTACAATCATCACACACAATACATTTTATCTAAAGATTTATAGTTTATTTTTTAAATTACTTTCATCTTTATGCACTTTATCTGTAAATCTTGTGACATTCACCCTTAGCCATTTAGATTTAAGTACAGTCAAATCGTCATCTACAAATATATTTAAAGCAAATGTTAAATTTTTACTTTTTCATTTGCATAATAGAAACATTTATGTTATCAACCCCGCGTTCACGTACTGTCGTAACTTATTTTATTTCCAACATATAAATCAAAAGACCCATTGTCTGGCTCTATACCTCTCATAAAGCTTCAAAATATAAAGTCATTATTCAGTGATTGTAGCGGAATAAAACTTAAAGATTTTTTTATATTATTTAAATTGAATGAAATATTATTATTTATTGTAACGTTTTTACTATCATTGATGATTTTTCACACTACTTGACAACTCATAGTACTTTATTTGTGAAGTCTGCCTTTATTTGTATAAAACTTTCTTATATAAAATCTTTAATAAACTCGTATGATGGCAAAATTTTATAAAAGTTTCATCGATTAGTTTTCTTATTTGTAACCAATCTCCTCTAAGAATTTTTTATCTGTGGTCCATCCTTTTTTTACAGAAACAAAGAGTTCTAAAAAGGCTTTTTTTCCTGAAAGATGCTCGATCTTTAGTCTGGCAGCTTTACCGATACGTTTAATCGTATTGCCTCCACTTCCAATGATAATCCCTTTTTGGCTATCTTTTGAAAGAATAATAGTCGCTTTGATATGATCAATCCCTTTTTTTTCATCAATTTTATCGATAAGTACATCTGATTCATAAGGGACTTCATCGCTCACGTTTTCAAAGATTGCTTCACGGATAAACTCTTTATATATATCACGTATCATTTCTGTTGTAATATCTTCTGGATCATAAAGATATGGAGAAACATCCAGATACTTTGTAATAGTATCGAGGAGATCTTCATGTCCTACTTTTCTTGCAATGCTTACAGGAATAAGCGCTTCAAACTTATCTGCATATTTACTGTAGCTTTCTATGCTTTTAAACAATTTTTCTTGACTGACTTGATCGATTTTACTCAAAACTATAATATGTTTTTTCCTACCATTATTGATCTCCAAGAATTTCTCATAATGTTCAAGAGAGTCTGTAACAGGAGCGAGATAGACTATTAAGTCACAATCTCCAATTGCTTTTAGAGCCTCTTCAAGCATATATTGGTTAAGCATCTTCTCTTTTTGGTGTAAGCCTGGAGTGTCCACAAAAATAATCTGATTATCTTTATGCATAACAATTGCATTTGAACGTTTTCTCGTAGCATTTGCTTTTTGAGAAACCATCGCTATTTTTTCACCCAAAATAGAGTTCATCAGTGTACTTTTACCTGCATTTGGACGCCCAATAAGCGCTACGAAGCCACATTTATTCATTTATAATTCCTTAAAGTATATATCTTGAGAGATCTTGGTCTTCTACGACTAGATCTAGTTTTTGATGAACAAGATCAGGCGTAACTAAATATTTTTGTCCTTTATATTCATCGGCGTGAAAGCTTATCTCTTCTAAAACTTTTTCTAACACGGTATGTAAGCGTCTTGCACCTATATCTTCAGTGAGTTCATTTGTTTTATGTGCGAGTTTTGCAATTGCTCGGATCGCTTCTTCACTAAATTCAAGCTCGACACCCTCTACATGTAAGAGTGCAGTGTATTGACGAAGCAGTGAATTTTTTGTTTGTATCATGATCTTATAAAGTGATTCTTCATCTAAAGATTCCAATTCGACACGAAGCGGAAAACGTCCTTGAAGCTCGGGGATAAGATCGCTTGGTTTACAAAGGTGAAAAGCACCAGCTGCGATAAAAAGAATATGGTCAGTTTTGATAACACCATATTTTGTAGTCACGCTAGAGCCTTCAACGATAGGAAGAAGATCACGTTGAACTCCCTCTTTGCTTGGATCATTTCTGCCTTCACTTTTTGAATTGACAGCTATTTTATCGATCTCATCCAAAAAGATGATACCGCCATTTTCAGCACGGCGTAGTGCTTCGATATGGATAGTTGCCATATCAAGAAATTTGGCACTCGCTTCTTGGCGAAGGAGCTCTTTAGCCTCTTTGATACTGATCTCCATAGAGTTGTTCTCTTTTGAGAGGGAACTAAACATCTTTGTAAAAGATTCTTGAATTTTTACCATTTCAGGAGGAAGATTTGTATCATTAAACTCTATCGATGCTTTGGCGATATCAATTTTGATGATGGTATCGTCAAGCTCTTTGTTGGAGACTTTTTCTTGCATTTCTACTTCAAGCTTTTCTCTCTGGACTTTTTCCTCTTCTGAGCTACTTGCCAAGAGAGGAGAGAGAAGTTTTTCAACTATCTTATTTAGAATGTAGCTCTCTATCTTTTCTAAGTTTTCTTCCTCTTTTTCAGCTTTTACGATAGATATAGAAGCCACAATGAGGTCTCTTATCATCGATTCAACATCACGGCCGACAAATCCGACTTCAGTATATTTACTCGCTTCCGCTTTTATAAAAGGAACTCTCATCATTTTTGCAAGGTGGCGAGAGATTTCGGTTTTACCAACACCTGTAGAACCTATCATCAAAATATTTTTTGGCATGATATCATCTTGGATAGTCGGGTCTAGTTGCATACGTCTGTATCTTGTACGAAGGGCGAGGGCGATGCTTTTCTTTGCATCTCTTTGACCTATAACATAGTTGTCTAAGTAGGCAACGATCTCTTTTGGAGTCATATCCATTAGGAGTTCTCCTCTAAGACCAGCGTTTTGATATTGTGATTTGTGTAGATACAAAGTTCAGCAGCAATCAACAGGCTTTCTTTAACGAGAAGTTCTTCATCCATATCACTAACATGGCGCTTAAGTGCGCGAGCTGCAGAGATAGCAAAATTTCCACCACTTCCAATGGAGGCAATTTGACCATCTTCGGGTTCTACGACATCACCGTTTCCAGTTAATATAAAGATATGTTCTGTATTTAAAACTATCATCATCGCTTCTAAACGGCGTAGGATTTTGTCTTTTCTCCAAGCCTTGGAAAAATCGATAACAGCTTTGAGTAAGTCACCTTTTTTGTCTGTAAGATAATCTTCAAACATCTCAAAAAGGTTAAATGCATCTGCAGTGCTTCCGGCAAATCCAGCTAAAACTTTTCCACCGTTAAGTGTTCTGATTTTAGTTGCATTGCTCTTTAAAACACTGTTTCCAAAGGTTACTTGGCCATCACCGCCGATGACGGCTTTGTGTTTACCCTTGTAAGCAAGAATGGTTGTTGCGTCGAACATTATTCACCGACAACGTCTACATGTAAGGTTGCATGTAGTCCGTGTCCAAGTTTAAAATCAATGTCATGTTCACCAATGGCTTTGATATTTTCTTTTGAGACGATATGTTTTTTATCTATCTCTATTTTGTGTTGTTCAAGAAGTGCTTGTGCAATCTCATCTTTTGTCACAGCGCCAAAAAGGTGTTTGTTTTGACCTATTTTTTTAGTGATGACTATCTCAAGTTTATCAAGTTTCAAAGCGAGAGCTTTAAGCTCTTCAATCTCTTTTGCTTCGATCTCTTTACGCTTTCTTTCTTGCGCTGCATGTTTAGCTAAAACATCTTGAGTTGCATGTAATGCAAAACCTTTACCAATAAGAAAATTTTGTCCGTAACCATCTTTTACGTCTTTAATCTCACCAGCTTTGCCTAAATCTTTTACATCTTTTAATAATAATACTTTCATTTTTATCCTAATTTTTTAGCGTTCTATTTTTCCGCCGTAAGAAACGATGCCATGTGTAAGGTTTCCGATTTTTGTATAACCCATATCTTTTAAGATTCTTGCCACATGTGCACTTCTGCTACCAACATGACAATAAACAATGATGTTTTCATCTTTTTCAAGTTGTGATTCATTCAAAGTATTGAAAAAACTACTTGTTGGGATAAGTTTATCAGCACCGCCGATATGACCCATTTGCCATTCCATATGTTCACGAACATCAACTAGTGTAAATTTAACCATCCCAAGTTCACGTGCTTCTAAAAGAGAAATAAGTTCATCTGAATCCACTTCACTATTGTTGACAAGAAGTTCACATTCCTCTTTCGTAAGGCCGCGAGAGTGTTGGTGAACAACTTCTTCAAGACCCATTTCCATTCTTTTTTTAGCAGCATATTCTGGTGTACAGAAGATTTGACAGTGACAAACACCTTCTTCTGGAATCTCATGCTCAATTGCAGGCGTACATGGACAGATTCTATCTTCAACGCTTCTTGCTTTTCCATCAACCTCTTCAACCATAAAACATGGACAAAATCTTTTGTTGTACATCATTTTATTGCGAGCAAGACCCATTTGCACGCCTTCATTGATCATATCTTCAGGGTTATATTCCCAACTGAACTGTTTAACAACTTTGTCTGTAAAACGAACTGTTTTTTCTAACTCTGCTTGAAACTCAGGCGAATTCATATCTATTTTAATAATGCTCATATTTTCCCTTTTTTTTAGTTGCCTCTAGCTTTACCAGCGATGATAAAACGAAGTGCGTTTAGGCGAATAAAACCTTCGGCATCTTTTTGGTTATACACAGTGTCAGCTTCAAATGTAGAGTGAGCTTCTGAGAAAAGTGTTTTTGGTGAAGTTCTGCCGACAACCATAACATTTCCTTTGTAAAGCTTGAGTCTTACATCACCCTCGACATATTTTTGTGTATTGTCGATGAGAGCTTGAAGTGCTTCACGTTCAGGTGAGAACCACATACCGTTATAGATAAGTTTTGCATAGCGAGGCATAAGTTCATCTTTTAAGTGTGCTGCTTCACGATCAAGTGTAATTGATTCAATAGCGCGGTGAGCTTTTAACATTATCGTTCCACCCGGAGTTTCATAACATCCACGTGCTTTCATGCCAACATATCTGTTTTCAACAATATCCAAGCGCCCAATTCCATGTTTATTGCCATAATCGTTAAGTCTTTTAAGGAGGGTTGCAGGGCTCATTTCTTCGCCATTTACTGCAATCGGATCACCATTTTTATAACTGATAGTGATATATTCGGCTTCATCAGGAGCATTTACTGGGTCTGTTGTCCATAGCCACATAGAATCTTCTGGTTCTGCATTTGGATCTTCTAAGTGCAAGCCTTCGTAAGAGATGTGTAGAAGATTAGCATCCATAGAATATGGACTCACTTGAGGATTTCCATTTTCATCCATATGCTTTTGAGCAATCTCAATACCATGCTCTTTTGCATATGCAAGAAGTTTTTCGCGAGAGTTGAGATCCCATTCTCTCCAAGGGGCGATTACTGTAATATCAGGATTGAGTCCTAAATAGCCAAGTTCAAAACGTACTTGGTCATTCCCTTTTCCTGTTGCGCCATGGCTTACTGCATCAGCGCCCATTTTCTTCGCTATCTCGATCTGTTTTTTAGCGATAAGTGGTCTTGCAATTGAAGTGCCAAGCAGGTATTCACCTTCATAAATCGTATTTGCTCTAAACATTGGAAATACGAAATCTTTTACGAACTCTTCACGAATATCTAGAATAAAGATGTTTTCAGGTTTGATCCCCATTTTAAGCGCTTTTTCTCGAGCAGGTTCAACCTCTTCGCCCTGTCCAAGATCAGCTGTAAAAGTGATAACTTCAGCATGATATTCATCTTGTAGCCATTTTAGGATTACGCTAGTATCAAGTCCGCCAGAATAAGCTAAAACTACTTTTTTTACCTCTTTTTTCATAAACAAAACCTCGTAATAGTTAAAATAATAGCTGAGATATTACAACAAAAAAGATTAAAAAGCAGTTAGTAATAAGAAGATATATCAAAAGGATAAGCTTACTTATCCTTTTGTGTCAAATACAATTCCTGTTAGTTCTTGCATCTTTGGCAAAATACTCGAAGCTTGTTCAGCTGGAAAACGACGAAGCATTTTGTCAGTTTGTGAATCAATAACAGAAACATAAAATGTATCTTGGTTATCTACTCCAAATTTAATGGATGTGTTAAATGGACTGAGCGCATCATTCATTTTTTTTACTAATTCATTTACATCATTTTGTGAATTTATCTTTTTAGTAGGATTCGCATCCTCTTTTTGCATCTCTTGCACGACAGTTGCCTGTTTTACTTGTTGTGTACCAGCTCTTCCTTGAGCACTCGGTTGAGACAATTGCGCATTTTGATGATTTGCAATATTTTGTAAGCCGTCCATGGCAAACTCCTTATCTGTTAAGAATATTACTCTGAGTACGATATCGACTAGTTAGGTAAAAAACTTTAATTAATATGTAATGTTCTTTTGTAAATATTCTTTTTTGCTAGACTAACAAGAGTTTCGAGCATTTTTTTTGATACTATTGCACGATGAAACAGTATATTCAGTTATTAAAAAACGAAGAGGTTCTTCGACGCCTGACCTTTATTCAGCTTATCTCCTATTTTGGCGCTTGGTTTAGTAATGTTGCTATCTATACCCTTTTAATTGAGATGCATGTCTCGGCGGGCGTTATCGCATTTGTAGCAGCACTTTATTTTATTCCGGGAGTGATCCAAGCTCCCATAAGCGGAACACTTATAGACCGGCTTGATCCAAAAAAATTGATGCTTTTTTTGCTATCCATAGAGATTGTTTCTACCTTCTCTTTACTTTTGATAAATGATCACTCTTTCTTGTGGATTTTATATATTCTTATTTTTATTAGAATGGGTGCTGCTAGTTTTTATTTTACTGCTGAAATGTCACTTTTACCGAAGATTTTAGATCATAATGTTTTAAGACAAGCAAATGAGATTCACTCGATCATTTGGTCTTTTTCTTACACTGTAGGGATGGCAATTAGCGGTTTTGTTGTATATCTTCTTGGTGTAAAAATAGCTTTTATTCTAGATGGGTCACTTTTTTTAATCGGATGGTTCCTTCTTATGGGAACACCTTTACATGTAAGCGTAAGTAAGTCAGGTGAGTCCCTTATCAAGATGATGAAAAAAACGTTTACATATCTCAAAGAAAATAAACATATATTTCATTTTATGCTGATTCATTCTCTTGTGGGGCTTACATCTTATGATGCTCTTGTCGCACTGATGGTCGATAAATATTATTCTAGTGTGATTGCCACTGCACTTGCTTTGGGATTAATTCATGCATCTCGCGCTGTTGGGCTTGTTATTGGTCCGATGTTTTTGGCAAAATGGATAAATGATAAGCGACTTTTTTATATTTTTATTTTTCAGGGAATAACTTTGCTTATTTGGGCGGCTACAATGAAATATTTTTATCTTTCTCTTATGGCTTCTGTCCTAGTCGGTTTTTTTACAACAACACTTTGGTCATATAGTTACACGCTTATTCAGCATAAAACTGATAAAAGTTATTATGGAAGGATCGTCGCATATAATGATATGATCTTTCTTTTAGTCGCCGCTCTAACAGCTTTACTCACAGGAGAACTCGCTAAAATCGGTCTTTCTCTTGAATGGGTAGTTGTTTATCTCGCAGGTGCATTTTTTCTTAGTTCGCTTTATTACTTGTGGATATATAAAAAATATATGGAGTTTCAATGATAGTATCTTTTGCAGTTATTGGTGGAATTTTGCTTAACTTTGGAGCTTTTTTAACGTACAAGGGTAAGATTTATGAATCAGTAATTATTTATCTCTTTGCTGATCTTTGCTGGATTATCATGGCATATCAAAAAAATGATTATTGGGGTGTACTCTTTATCCTCATCGGTGTTATGTTTGGCTTTTTGGCTTTTAAAAAGATGCAAAGCGGTAAAATGCAGAAAAATTTGACAAAGGAAAAAGATGATTTATAAATCTCACGGATATGATTTGGATTTGAGTAGGATAACAAGGCTTTATCCTGCAGTAACTGTTGATGTTCACGGAGAATTTGCACAAGTCTCTCTGGAATGGGCTGAACTTAATGGTGCTAAAGTAAAACTAGATTCTTATATTTTAGTTTTTGATTTTGATCCGCTTGGTGAAGTTGTCAAAAGTAGGGTAGAACTCACCTTCGCTACAAAAGATGAGCTCTTTGCAGAGATGCGGCGAGTTGACGAATTTGTAAAAGAGCAGAAACGTTAGAAAAGTTCTAACGGATCTATATGAGAATCTCTTTGTGTTACTTCAAAAACAAGTTCATCATTTACACGTCCGATGACAGAACCTTTAACAATTTTTGAACCTTTTTGAATACCAGGTGCTATTTGTGTAAGATTTGCATAGATCGTGTGTAAACCGTTGTCATGTTCAACGATGACGACGTTGTCCAAAAGAGGTGTATTTTTCGCAAATATTACTTTTCCATTAAAGACATTTCGTACTTTTTCACCCTTTTGATTTGGTGCTAAAGAGACTGATTCGTTAAAAATCTTGATATTGTAAATAGGATCTGTATAGTTTCCATATTTCTTTGTGACTCTATACCCTTCAAGCGGAGCGATTGTTTTTTCACCTGAATAATGTACAGTTTCGAGACTTTGATAACTACTGCCAACTTTTTTCACTTTGTCTGCTGCCGTATTTACACCTTTTCCAAGTTTTTCCTGAGGTGTACTTTGAGATGTACTTTGAGGTTGAGGCGTATTGTTCATGGCTTGCTTTTGACGTTCTCTTTCTTCTGCTCTTCTTTTTTCATCTATTTTTACAATATTGAGACTTGCAAGTGTCTGTTTGAGTGAATCTTGCTGTTGTAATATTTTTTCAAGAGCTACTTTATAGTTTTGTTTGTTGATTTTGAGTTTTGCTAACTCTTTTTCATTATCCTCTTTTGCAACTTTTAGTTCTTTTCGCTTTTGATCTATAGATGAAATTTCACCTTTGATTTGAACACTTCTTTGCTGCAATGTGCTTATTTGTTCGCCTGTCTCAAAAAACTTTGTATTAAGCTCTTTGATATCACTCTTTGTCTGTTTTGCTAAGACTTTAATGATCTCTTCACTCATGATTGAATCAAGATTTGCATCGCCTTGTTTATCTATAAGTATTGTTAAAGATGCCATTCTAGCAATATTAAATATGAGCTTTTGTTCCGTATCTTCTTGATCTTTTTTGAGTTTAACTTGTGTTTTTGAAAGACCATTGAGTTCGTTAATATTACTCTTATATATAGTTGCTTTAAGTCCAAGAGCTTGTTCGAGTTCTTGTAGTCTTGCTTGCTGTTTTTGTATAGTCAGCGTTTGATCGAGAATCTCTTTCGCATTTTGTTCCATTTTGGAATAGATGGAAGAATACTCATTTTTTGTACTGTTGATGGCAGAAGTTGTACTTTTTATCTTTTTATCAACGGTAGAAGCGTTGGCAAAAAGAGAAAAAAGAAGTGCAATAAATAAAAATTTCATCATACCTCTTCTTTATATCCCACAACTATTAAACTTGCCAGCAAGATAGAAATAAGAACTGCAACACCCAGTAAAATAGAGCCATCGCTTAACCATTCAAAAATTGTGATATCTATACCAATAACGCTTAATTGATCAGCTGTCCATGTACTCATAGAAATACCATAAAAAAAGAAAATTGCCATAAAAGATGCAATCAGAGCATCGATAAGTGCGAGTCTAAATAAGACGGCAGATCTTAGCCACACTGGAGCACCAAAGAGTCCCATAATATTCATGCGCTCACTATGTTTAAACTGCCAAATTCTAAGTTCTTTTGCGATTAATAAAACCGTGACTAGCAATATGACAAGGGTAAAGAGTTGTGTGATCTGTTTAAACAACAAAAGTAGTTTATAAACAGTGTCATGATTACTTGAAAAATCTTCGACTCTTGTTATTGAACTATTTTTTTTCAAAGTTTTAGTCAGGCTTTCTACTTCATAACTTGTTGGAAATGTTTTAAGATGAATGCGATAAAACTTTGGCAATGAGAGTTTTAACAGCTCAATATTTTTTTGACTAATATTTTCTTGTAGTTTTTTGATGATTTCATCCGCAGACAAGATGTCAACTTTCTCAATGTTTGAACTATACGTTTTAAATGTGTCATTAGAAATAGCGACATTTGAAACGACAATCATCGAGTATGAAGATGAAAGTTTTTGTTCATACGCTTCGAGTGCTCTGTCATTGATAATGAAAATCTGAATAGCAAATAAAATTGAGAATAGTGCTAAGATAAGAGAAAAATGGTTTTTAAGAGACTTCATAGATTGTTCCAAATTCAATGTGGAGATGTTTGTACGGTATTTTCATATTTTCAGGAATATGGTGTGTGACTACTATAATGGTTGTTTTTAACTGAGTATTTGCACCCTCAAGAAGATTCCAGATAAGTTCAGCAGAATAATCATCGAGATTTCCAGTCGGTTCATCTGCTAAAATCAAGATAGGGTTGTGCGATAATGCTCTTGCCATAGCTACGCGTTGCTGTTCGCCACCACTGAGCTCAAGAGGATATTTTCCAGATTGGTGGTTGAGTTTTACATGACTTAAAAGCTTGTGAACCTGTTGCTCGCTGACACTTTTTTGAAAGCCGCCGATGATAAGAGGCAGCATAACATTTTTCTCGATTGTCCACTCTTTGATGAGTTTATAATCTTGAAAAACAATGCCTATATGTTGTCTTAGAAAGTTGAGTTTTTTAGAACTTATATTTTTGATCTGCGCTCCGCCGACAACGAGACTTCCTTGTTTTGGCTTGATTGCGCCATAGAGAGACTTTAAAAGTGTAGATTTTCCACTTCCGCTAGCCCCTGTGATAAAGGTAAAACTGCCAGAGTCAACGGAAAAATTTGCCTGATTGATGATCGTCTCATCTTTGTTGTACGAGAGTGTTAACTCTTCTGCTATGATTACTTTATCCATGTAACATCTCATTTAAAATTTTGTGGGCTGCTAAATTTGCAGATGACCGAAGAGGCGATTTTGGAAAATATCTTGTTTGTTCGCCATCTAAAATAGCATAAAGATGTTCCGGTCTATCAAAGCTTCCCATTGATATTCTAAAAACCATCATATTTTTATTTTCGACATTATATACTCTTTCGATATGAATAAATCCATCATCGAATTTTTTTATGACACCGTTGAGATTTGCCAGAGTTTCAGGTGTCGCAGATATATCAGAAAAATCAAAACTATCGCTTACATGTAAAGGCTCGCTCTGTTCATCATTGATCATAGTGATATCATAGATATTTTTTTCCATCTTACGCCATCTGTCCTCATATTTACTGACTATAGCGATATCTTGGTTTTTATTGATTTGAAGTTTTACTTTAGTTCTTGAGATAAAAGTTTCGTAAGAAAAAGCATAATAGTTTTCACTGTCTGTACGAAGTTCAAGTTGCCCACCCACTTTCAAAACGCGCGTAGATTCATCAAGAAATTTTTTAGAGATAACACGACGATGCGGTTTTTTATCCCAAGGAACTGGAAAATGGACATAGATTTTTCCGACTATATTTGAGGGAACCTGTTCTAGAAAAAGTCTTGCATCATAATCTAAGATAAGAAGATTGTCGAGTTTGTGGATACTTATCTGTTTTAAAACTTGTTCAATCGATGGTCGGTGTATCTCAATTCCGATAAAAAGAATATCAGGATTGTTTTTAGCTTGATGCAGAATGTGCCGTCCTGAACCAAATCCTATTTCTATATGAACCTCTTTATCGGTTGGAAAGTTTGATGCAAAGTATTCTATGTCTTTGAGTGCCGTGATATTGTCAAGGTGCATGTTTGGCTTGCCGTCTACGACATTTGAAGCAAGTACATCCATTTTGGAAAGTTTTGCATAAGATAAAAGCGCTTGATGTACCAAATACGTAGACGAGGGACGCGAAAGTTTATCGGCTTTAAGAAGGCTTCTTCCTTCCTCCTCAATTGAAAGCAGAAAAAATTCTGTTCCTTCTATATCCACGGCAATTAGCTGCTCTTCTGTATGTTTGATATTTTTAGCTAAAAAATCAAATGTAATATTCCCTTCATGTGAAGGGAAATCTATCTTCTTAAAACTGTTTACATGTAAGTGAGGCATATTAGAGAGAACCTGTGTCTAGATCTGGGGCAGCTTCTATAGTACTTTTTACCGGCTCAGGAGCAGGTATTGGAACCGTTACAGCTGGCTTGTTAACTTGAGTATTTTGCAAATCATTTTGCAACACTCTTTTTTGTTCCCCTTGAAGAGGAAGTGCGTCTGATGAGATAGTTGCTTCGATACTTGGTTCTGAAGAAATATTATACTCATCTACACCCATAACTTGGTATTTGTAAACG
>CAISHH010000111.1 GCA_903885085.1 uncultured Campylobacterales bacterium | reverse complement strand
TGTCATTAATGGAGCGACGAGCAATCCTGCGATTTTTAAAAATGCAATTCTTTCATCTCCTGCGTATAAAGAACAATTGGCAACTTTAAATGGATTTTCTTCAAAAGAGAAGTATGAAGCAGTAGCGATTTTTGATATTCAAAAAGCAGCTGATATTTTAAGACCACTTTATGACAAAAACGATGATGGTTATGTAAGTATAGAAGTTGATCCGTTTCTTTGTGATGATGCACAGGCGACTATTGCAGAGGGAAAACGCTTACATGTAAGTATAAACAGACCAAATGTTATGATAAAAGTACCGGCAACAACAGCAGGGTATGAAGCGATGCAAGTGCTTGTAGCTTTAGGAATTCCAGTAAATGCAACACTGATCTTTTCAAAAGAGCAAGCTGTCTCTTGCGCAAAAGCATTTCAAAGAGGGCTAGAAAAATCGAAGAGTCATGTAGATACTGTCATAAGTGTTTTTGTGAGTCGTATAGATCGAGCATTAGATGCGATTTTAGAATCAAAAAATATTACTCCTTCTCTTGCTGGAGTCTATAATGCTGCAGCGATCTACAACAGTGTTGAAGCCTTACATGTAAGTAGATGCCGCACACTTTTTGCGAGCACGGGCGTCAAAGGTGATAATCTAAGAGCTTCTTACTATGTAGATGAGCTTTTAGCATATAACAGTGTCAATACTGCTCCTATAGATACCATTAAAGCTTATATAAAAGGTCAGGATAAATCAGCGAAGCTTCCTATCTCGCAAGAAAAAATAGATGCTTTTTTTGAAGAGATAAAAAGTGCTGGAATTGATTTTGATGAAGTTGTGCGCGTTCAGATAGAAGATGGATTAGACGCATTTAAAGTTGCATTTCAAGAGATATTGGAGAATTTATGAATCAATCATCGGCTAATAGTCAAGTAGATATTTCACAGCTTACTTTTGAGACACTAAAAAAGGTAAGAGCCTATCTTAAACGAATGATAGACGCAGGTGGAAGTGACTTGCATATAAAAGCAAACTCAGTTATTCGAGCTCGTATCAATGGAGAGATTATTCCACTCTCAGGAGAGATATTTTCTCATGAAGACTCTTTAAATTTTGCCAAAGAGCTCTTACGTGGACGATTTGGTGAGTTTGTTGAAGCAAAAGAACTTGATCTTATCTATCCTTTTGATGAAAGAAATCGTTTTCGTGTGAATATTTTCTTTCAAATGGATGGCGTTTCAGCTGTCTTTCGTGTAATTCCGATAAAAATTTTAACTGTAGATGAACTTTTTCTACCAAAAGTCGTACATCAATTTACAGTGGCTGAACGTGGACTTATCTTGGTGACGGGCGTGACAGGAAGTGGAAAATCAACAACACTTGCAGCGCTTATCAATGAGATAAACTGGTCGAGACGTAAACATATTATCACCATAGAAGATCCGATTGAGTTTGTTCATAAAGATAGAAAATGTATCGTCAATCAAAGAAGTGTCGGGCAGGATACAAAATCGTTTGCTGCAGCTTTACGTGCAGCGCTTCGTGAAGATCCGGATATTATCCTTGTTGGAGAGATGCGTGATAGGGAAACGATAGAAATTGCCCTGCATGCAGCCGATACTGGTCACCTTGTTTTTTCAACTTTACATACTTTAGATGCAAAGGAAACAGTCAACCGTATTATCTCGACGTTTCCGACAAATGAGCAAAATAGGATTCGTTTAACATTAGGGAGTGTTTTAAAAGGAGTTATCTCTCAACGTCTTATTCAAACGGTGGACCATAAACGTATGGCTGCGCTTGAAGTTTTGGTGCGTACTCCTCGTATTGAACAACTTATCAAGGAAAATCGTGATGATGAAATTGTCGATACGATGGCAGAGGGAAAAGAGATTTATGGTTCTCAAACTTTTGATCAGGCAATTTTGGATCTCTACAGAGAGGGAAAAATTACTCAAGAAAAAGCATTTGAAAATGCGACTTCCGCATCAGACTTAAAACTAAAGATGGAGGGTTTTGATGACAAAATGGTCATTCCTTCTGATGAAGAGGAACATAAAACGAAAAAAGAGTATAGAGAAGATGAAATATTTGAATTAAAAGGATAGTTTTTATATTCTTTTGGATATAATTTCATCCATTTTTAAAATTAAGGATTTAGTATGTTAGAAGGCATAATTAGAGAGAGTATCGGTAAACGTGGTACAAATGCGTTGCGTCGTGATGGATATCTAATTGCAAACATTTACGGAAGAGGGATAGATAATATCCATGCTGCATTTAAACAAAATGAGTATATCCGTACTGTTCGCAACAAAGAGACTATCGCGTTCCCAATAACAGTTAATGGAAACGAGATGAATGTTGTTGTTCAATCATACGAATCTCACCCAGTAACAGGTAACTTATTACACGTTGATCTTATGATCGCACAACCGGGTGTAACAGCACATTACTTTATTCCAGTAACTACAAGTGGTATAGCATTTGGTCTTAAAAACAAAGGTATGGTAAATATCTCTAAAAGACGTTTACGTGTTAAAGCTGCTGTTGAAGATCTTCCAAAATCAATCGTAGTAGATGTTACAAAAATGGACGTAGGCGATTCTAAAATGATTCGTGACCTTGATCCAATTACAAATGTAACTTTTACAGACTCTGATCGTGTTGCTGTAGTATCTATTATTAAAGCGAAATAATCATGCTTATTGTCGGACTTGGAAACCCAGGTTCGGCGTATGCTTCTACGCGTCATAACATTGGTTTTATGGTGATTGATGAACTAGTACGAAGAACCTCTGCAACTCCTATTTCTAAAGCCTCATTTGAAGGTGAACTTTTCAAATCCAAAGATAATTATCTTCTTAAACCTATGACTTTTATGAATCTTTCTGGCAACTCTATAATAGCCGTGAAAAATTTTTATAAAATTGATAAAGTTTTAGTGATCCATGATGATCTTGATCTTCCTTTTGGAGCACTCCGTTTTAAATTTGCAGGTGGTCACGGTGGTCATAATGGGCTCAAATCTACAGATGAAGCAATATCTAAAGAGTATGCAAGAGTGAGAATGGGGATTGGCAAACCAACCCACAAAGGTGAAGTTTCTTCCTTTGTTTTAGCTCCGTTTTTTGAGAATGAAAAACAGCATTTAGACAAATGGATCTCCACTGCTGCAGATGCAATCGAAAAACTCCAAACTATGAGTTTTGATGATGTTTCATCGCAATACTCTATAAAACAGATTTAGATACAATTGCCTTATGCTAGCATTTAAATACATCTCTTTTCATTATCTGAAATATTTTTTTATTATCTTGATTGCGCTTATCATGTTTATGGTGGGGTTTGATTATCTTCAAAATGTCAATGACCTTCCAAAATCTGCAAATATACTTTTGATCTATCTTGTTTATAGAGTATTTTTTGCCATAGATATGCTTCTCCCTCTAGCTCTCGTTTTTGCGATGATATCAACAAAAATTTATCTTATACGAAGTAATGCTCTTGTCTCATTTTATTCCCTTGGATATTCACGAACAGATGTATTAAAACCTTTTATTTATGTTTCCACTTTGATTATTCTTTTGTTTATATCCGCGCATGCAACAAACTTTGCAAGAGCAGATGAGTTCGCAAACAATATTCGAAAAACACAGCAGTATTTAAACCCTACACGCGATCTTTTTTTTACATATGAAGATAAATATATCTATTTTGGACAACTTTCTCCTTTACAAAAAAAAGCGACCGATGTGAGAGTTTTTTCTGTTGAAAATGGGAATTTAAAAGAGATGATAAGTTCGACGGAAGCTCTTTATCAAGGTGGTGACTGGCACTTGAAAGATGCGCATATTATCAAAAAACCAAGTATCGTCGGTCCTGCAAAAAATGGTATCGAGATGTCCGATGTGCCAGATCTTGCAATGCTGCATGATTTTAAACCAAAAATTTTGGATCAAGTTTATGCGGGAAAAGTGAACTTTACTATTGGAGATGCAATAGATGCCCTCTATCTTTTTCAACATCAGAAGATCAATACTTCTCAGATAAAAAGTTCACTTTACAAGATATTTATCTATCCATTTTTTGTTCCTGCACTTATAGTTATTATATTTTTCTTTGTCCCTACCAGTGGAAGATTTTTAAATGTTTCGCTCTTTAGTTTTGCTGCTATTTTATCTACTCTTGTTGTTTGGGGACTTATTTTTATGATGATCGAGTACGCAAACAATAAAAGTGTCTCAAGTGAAGTAGGTATTGTTTTACCCGTTTTTATACTTTTAATTCTCTCGATGATTCAGTACAAACGTTTTAATATCCGATAAATCAAAGAGATGCTCTTAAGCAAATTTTGGATAAAATCAAAAAAAAATAGGAATTTTAGTGATAAATTTTCAAGAATTAGCGGATAAATATAAAACTCCCCTTTATGTATATGATTTTGATTATATGAAAGACCAGTATAACGCGTTAAAAGAAGCTTTTAGAGGAAGAAAATCTCTTCTCTCTTACGCTGTAAAAGCAAATTCAAATCTCAGTGTTGTTCAAAATTTTGCTCGTCTTGGAAGTGGCGCGGACTGTGTTTCTATTGGCGAAGTGAGACGCGCTTTGATGGCTGGAATTCCTCCATATAAAATCCTTTTTAGTGGTGTTGGAAAGCAAGATGATGAGATACAAGAAGCGATAGGACATGATATTTTATATATCAATGCAGAAAGTATTGCAGAGCTTGAGCGTATCGATATAATCGCTAAAAAATTGGATAAAGTTTGCCGTATCAGTGTTAGAGTAAACCCAAATATCGATCCCAAAACGCATCCTTATATCTCAACTGGTTTGAGTGCAAACAAGTTTGGTGTTGATATCGATAGTGCAAAACGTATGTATATTTTTGCAAAAAATTCTTCTCATCTTGATCCTGTCGGCATCCACTTTCACATCGGCTCACAGCTTACAGAGTTAGAGCCCATCCGTGAGTCTGCTATCATCGTTGCAGACCTTGTTCGTTCTTTACGAGTAATTGATGTTGATTTGAAGTTTTTCGATATCGGCGGCGGACTTGGCGTTATTTACAAAGATGAAACAACGATCACTCCGTATGAATACGCACAGGCAATTCTTTCTACTTTAACAGGACTTGATTTGACAATCGTATGTGAACCAGGACGTTTTCTTACGGCTAATGCAGGTTATTTTTTAACTCGTGTTTTATATGAAAAAACAAATAAAGATAAGCGTTTTATCATCGTAGATGGTGCGATGAATGATTTGATTCGTCCAAGTCTTTACAATGCGTATCATAAAATAGAAGCTCTAAAACAAGAGGGTGAAATAACAAGAGCGGATATCGTAGGACCAGTTTGCGAAAGCGGCGACTTTTTGGCAAAAGATTATGAACTTCCAGCTCTTTCTCATAATGATCTTTTAATCGTACACAGTGCTGGGGCATATGGCTTTGGTATGGGAAGCAACTATAATACTCGCGGACGCAGTGCTGAGATTGCGGTTGAAAACGGAGTAGATAGAATGATTCGTCAGCGTGAGACTTTTGAAGATATCATTGCCTTAGAAAAAGATTTTTTACAAGAAAATTAAAAATGAGTAGTATCAAGATGCAAAAAGCTTATTTTATTGATGTTCAGGGAACTTTGATCTGTGATGATAATAGATTGCCTATTCGTGGAAGTAAAAAGTTTATAGAGAGTTTAAATACTCAAAATATTCCTTACATGGTGATCACGAATAATACAAAGCATGCAAGTGCTGAGTTTTTAAATTATCTTCAAGATATTGGTTTAGATATCAAAAATGAGCATTATCTTGATCCTTTGATGCTCTTAGAAAGTAAGCTAGACAAAAGTGAAGGTTTAGCGGCTTATGGAACTAAAGAGTTTTTGGATGTGCTTATCTCTATGGGTTACTCTTTAGATTATAAGTATCCAAAAACTGTTTTAGTATCGATAAAAAATGATTATAATTCTGAAGAATATGCGCAGATAATCGACTTTTTGCTTAGCGGTGCAAAGCTTGTAGGGATGCATGAGACGACGATCTATGCAAAAAATAAGAAAAGATATCCGGGAGTGGGAGCGATACTAAAAATGCTTTCATTTGCAACTTCAGCGCCATATGAAGTGGTTGGAAAACCGAGTGATAATTTTTATAAAGAAGCTTTGCATAGGATTCAAAAACAGGATTCTTCAATAGCTTTTGAAGATATCACCATTATCAGTGATGATGTAAAAGGTGATCTGAGCGGTGCGGCGATCTTTGGTATGAAAACTGTGTTTGTGTTAAGCGGAAAGTACAAAAAAGCTTCTGAGATTATTCCCTTTTTAAAAGATGAGGAAAAACCAGATGAAGTATTTTCTGATATGCAAGAAGTGATGGAGAGATTATGAAAACATTAGAAGAGTGCAGAACAAGAATTGACGCTATTGATGATCAGATTTTAGAGCTTTTAAATAACCGCATGAAAGTGGTGGTACGTGTTGGTGAGATCAAAAATGAGACAGGTGGTGCGATCTACAGACCTGAACGTGAAAAAGCGATCGTCAAACGTTTAAGTAGTAAAAATAAAAAAGAAAATGGGCTCTTAAATGATTCTGCTATAGAAGCGATCTATTTGGAGATTTTTGCTGTTGCGCGTAATCTTGAACTTCCAGAGCGCATAGCCTATCTTGGGCCAGAGGGAAGTTTTACCCATCAAGCTGCTGAAAGCCGTTTTGGAGCGATGAGCTCTTATCTTTCTCTGAGTTCTATACAAACAGTTTTTAAAACGATAGAGGCTGGACGAGCAAAGTTTGGCGTTGTTCCTATAGAAAACTCTCGTGATGGAGTTGTGGGAGAGACTCTCGATCTGCTTGCAAAATCTTCACTTAAAATTGTCTCTGAACTTTATATGCCCATTCATATGGCATTTGCTTCAAAAGCAAGAGAGCTCAAAGATATAAAACGTATCTATTCAAAAGATAAGGGTTTTGGTCAGTGCCGAGAGTTTTTACAAGAACATGAACTTATAAACATTGAGCAAATTCCTGTAGAATCAACTGCAAAAGCAGCGATTTTAGCCGCGGCTGATCCCGAATCTGCAGCGATTTGTAGTCATATTGCCGCAAAATTGTATGGTGTACCTACGATGTTTGAAAATGTAGAAGAT
>CAISHH010000110.1 GCA_903885085.1 uncultured Campylobacterales bacterium | reverse complement strand
TTCCATCGAGGCTATTGGCTAAAATATTAAGATATATGCCTCAAATACAATCCTTAATTCATCTGCAAACATCTATGCTGATTTTAGAAGAATTTCGAGCTGAGATTTGCAAGTGGCTCTTTAATAAAAATAATTAGTTTGTGTTATCTTGGATCAGTGATATATCCAGTGACTGCCGACGCTGCTGCAACAGCAGAGTTAGCAAGATAAACTTTTGAACTTCTGCTTCCCATGCGTCCTACAAAATTGCGGTTTGTTGTAGAAACTGCCACTTCATTATCCCCTAAAATTCCCATGTATCCGCCAAGACAAGCGCCACATGTCGGATTGCTGACAACTCCGCCAGCATCAATAAGAATATCAATATATCCAAGTTTAGTAGCTTCTCTCAAAATCTTTTGCGTTCCTGGAGTGATGATAAGACGAACATCTTGGTGTACTCTTTTTCCTTCTAGGATTTCAGCTGCAACTTTAAGATCACTAAGTCTTCCGTTTGTACAGCTTCCAATAAACGCTTGATCTATCTTAATATGATCATTTTGAGCTTGAACAACACTATGTCCATTTGATGGTAAAAATGGATACGCGATCACTGGATCAAGAGATGCAACATCTATCTCTAATGTTTTTGTATAAACAGCGTCAGCGTCAGAATAGAAAATTTTTGGCGCGCGTGCAAGTGGTTTGTCTGCTAAAAACTCTTTTGTGATTTCATCATATGCGACGATTCCACTTTTTGCACCAGCTTCGATAGCCATATTACACATAGAAAATCTGTCATCCATACTTAAATGCTCGATAGTGCTTCCTACGAATTCCAATGTTTGATATAAAGCGCCATCAACACCAATCATACGGATAATTTCTAGGATAATATCTTTTCCCGTTGTGTATTTCCCAGGCTTGCCACTTAAAACTACTTTGATAGACTCAGGAACTTTAAACCAATTTCCACCAGTTACCATTGCAAATGCCAAGTCAGTTGAACCCATACCAGTTGAAAATGCACCAAGAGCGCCATGCGTACAAGTATGTGAATCTGCACCGATAATGACATCACCTGGAACAACTAAACCTTTTTCAGGTAAAAGTGCATGCTCAATTCCCATATCTTTTTCATCAAAAAAGTTTTTCAACTCATATTTTTTTGCAAAATCACGGCTAATGCGCGCTTGATTTGCACTTGCAATATCTTTTGCAGGGATAAAGTGGTCAAGTACGATAGAAAATCCATCCGGATTTGCTAGTTTTGTAGCGCCAATATCTTCAAAAGCTTTGATAGAAATAGGTGTAGTAATATCGTTTCCGATAACCATATCGATGTCACAGCGGATGATTTCGCCGGCATGAACGTCATGACCGACATGATCGGAAAATATTTTTTCAGTAATGGTCTGTCCCATGTGGAATCCTTACATGTAAAGTGTATTTATATTAATTAGGCGAATTATACCCATTTAGAGTTGATGACATTTTGAAATATTTTTGTAAAGTTGAAAACTTTGATGTTAATATAAACAAAAAAAGGATTTTTGTGTCGAAGTTGCTTGGAAAATGTCCTTATTGTGAAGATGGAAAGATTGAAGTAAGAGCAATCGCCGTTGATGGCAAACCTCTAAAACTGTATGCTTGCTCAAATGCTCATTGGCATTTTGAAGGCGATTTTGCCGAGCTGACACAAGAGTCTACATGTAACTTCAGGATATTTCAAAATCAACTCAGACGCTGGAATAAAAAAGCGATAGGTGAAAATGAGATACGAACACTTTTAAAAGAGCAACAAGTTCAAGTGCGACTATACAGTGCAAATGCGAAAAAAGAGTATTTTAAATGGGTGATTTTGGATAGAGAGTATGGGATAAGTGTTTTGTGGGAGGAGGATGTATAGGCATAAAAACCTATACATAAAAATTACATTGCTGTAACGTTTTCCGCTTGAGGACCTTTTTGACCTTCGCCTACTTCAAAAGTAACCGCTTGGCCTTCTGCTAAAGAAACACGACCAGGACCTGTTCTGTTTACTTGACGGAAGTGAACAAATAAATCTGCACCGCCGTTGTTTTGTTGGATAAATCCATAACCTTTTTCTTCATTGAACCATTTAACAGTTCCGTTTAGCAATTCTGCCATCTTTGTACCTCTAGTGGGAAAAATACATTTCATAATAGTATATTACTAAATTGAAAAGGAGTCTAAGTCGAGGAAAGGTTTTCGTTTTTAGCAGATTATATATAATGTAACACACTAAAGATGAATTCGAACCTCATCTTTCATCGCAAGTATTGTATCATTTTATTTATTACATTGCAAACGTATTTTATTATTTAACTGTATACTTGCACAAAAAAGGGTCAAAATAGATGAATTTGCTTTCAAAAACTGCACCATTAGAAGAGTCGATACAAAAAATGAGAGCTGTTCTTATCGATGTCGGATGTGAAGTTATGTTTCAAGAACAGTTGCATCCTCTTACACATTGCTATTCAGTAAATCTGACTTCTGCAGAGGCTCCTCGTCATATCTATTCTAATGGCAAAGGGGCTGAATCGGATGCATCTGTGGCAAGTGCCTTGGGTGAATACATAGAAAGACTTCAAACAAATAACTTTTTTATAGATTTTTATCTTCCAAAGCGGACACAGTATCCTGATGAAGTGGCGTTTGAATTTTGGGAGGATTATATTGATGAAGCGCTTTTGGAATTGTATGATGCAAATGGTGAACTTAATGGCGAGGACTTAGTCGATTTTAACAGTGATTACACAGATAAAATCCTTTGTCTGCCTTTTATAAAAAATTCTACTCAAGAGAAAGTCTATATCCCACAAAATATTTTGAGTAATCTTTATGTAAGCAATGGTTTGGCAACGGGAAATAGTCCAAGAGAGGCGCAAGTTCAAGCTTTTAGTGAGATATATGAACGTTACGCAAAGCTAGACATTATAAAAAGTGGGTATGCATTGCCAAGTTTTCCCGATGAGGTGATTCAAAGTTTTGAAAAACTTAACAGTGATGTTCAGACACTTCGTAATCTTGGTTACATAGTAGAAGTTTTAGATGCCTCAATGGGCGGGCAGTTTCCTGTGACTGCTATCTCTTTGATAAATCCTAAAAACTCCTCACTTTTTGTCTCTTTTGGCGCGCATCCTATTTTGGAAGTTTCATTAGAGCGAACGATGACAGAACTGATGCAAGGGCGCACTTTAGATAATCTGGATAGTTTTGAAACACCGACTTTTGATATGAGCAGAGTTGAGAGCAGTTTTAATCTTGAATCGCATTTTGTGGACTCAAACGGCAAACTTGGATTTGGATTTTTGAGTTCTAAAAAAAGTTTTGAGTATGCTGAGTGGAGATATAAGGGCAATGGCTGTGAAGATGAGTATAACTATCTTTTAAGTATCTTAGAAGATATGGACAAAGAGCTTTATATCAGAGAGTATGATTATCTTGGCTTTTACTCTTGTCAGATGGTTATTCCTGGAGTTTCAGAAGTGTACCCGATGGAGGATCTGATCTATAACAATAAAAACAGCGGAAAACTTATACGTCATATGGTTTTAGATATGAATGTGAATGACGCAGAAAATATCCTTGACGCGATAGAATCATTGGATGACTCCTTACATGTAGACAAATATATAGGCGTTATCTTTGAAAATAGTTTTACTATGGCTGAGCTCAAAGCGCAGATGTATCTGATGTTGGACAACACTCAAGAGGCGCTTGAAATTCTTGCGTATAGCGAAAATAAGATTGGACAAATTTTAGCAGAACTTATTACAATGGAAAATGAAGGAAATAACTACGAAGAGTATAGTGAAGCTTTAGAAAATATTTTTGGTAAAGAGGATCTACAAAAAGCTTTACATGTAAGAGATAAAAAAGAGATGCTAGTTGACACGACTCTGCATAATGAGTATCAACAGATGTTAAAACTTTACGATAAGTTAGAGATTAAAAAGCAAAATATCACAAGATAAGCATATTTTTTATTTCATTATGTAATTTTATATTGTCTGATGCTACACTATTGCTTTGTTTCGTTGATATGATATTTGCAAGAATTGATTTAGAGGAGAGAAAATGCTTATCGAAATATTTATAGACTATATTCGCAATCGTAAAGATTTACGAGAATATGTAGTAAAACGAAAAACAATACAAGAACGTGGCGAGTTCAACGATGTAACTTTATTGCAGATACAGGAAAACCTTGAGAGATTAAGAGTTGAAAATCCTGATATTTATGAAAAGATGTATGAAGTATTGGAAGCTGTCTTTGAAAATGATGCAGGACAGAGAGTAGATTACGCTCTAAATTTTGCTCGTCAAATGTCTAAAATGTTTAAAAATAAAACACCCGAAGAGATTTATAAGCAATACAAGGCTGTGTTGAAGCATAAATATCAAACACTAGGATAGAAACAAAAGTTTGTATTATTGATTTTGTTGTACTATATCCTTTATAAATAATTTTACAAAAGGATACAAAATGATCAAAAAAATTCTAACAACAGCCGCATTTAGCGCGCTTCTTGGAACAACACTTTTAGCTGATGGTGTACAAGTTTTACCAGTTATGAATAGCTCTTACACACCGTCTTTAGCGGTTGCTGCACTTGGCGGTTACCAAAAAACAGATGCAGTCGATGGCACAGGTGCTTATGGTGTTGAAGTTTCTTTAACATGTCCACTTCTACAGATTCCAAATTACCCGATCAGACAACAAGTAAGTGTTGTTCGCACAAACTCAAATGGTTTGACAACTACTGATTTTGAATTAAATCCGCATGTTTTATTTGATGTTGCACCACAACTACATGTAGGTGTAGGACCAAGTCTTGGCTTCGTTTATGCTTCTGGAGCAGGTGATCATGATTACTCATTTGGAATTGGTGCTGGTGCATCTGTGACTTATGATATTAATTCACAATATTTCGTCGGTGCTGAAAGCAGATACCAATGGGTAAACAAAGCAGATCTTAGCGGTTCAAAAGTCGATATGGATAATATGCGTACACTTTTAAAAGTTGGTGTACACTTCTAAAACGTCCTCTTCCCGTAATGTGAAAATGTTGGGGCCTAATGGTGGAGACAATTCACATTTATCTTGAAATAAGCCTTTTTTATGGCTTATTTTAGTCTATAAATTTTTCAAGCTCTTATCTATAAAGTTTACTATCTATATTAAAGTTTAAAAATTATTTTGGACCAAGATGGCAAGCTATAAAAATAAAAGAAACTACCACTTAGAACACCACCGTAGAGAATAATCAAGTTTGTTTAGTTCTGTTTTATAATATCTAATGTAGAATGACAAGTTATAGTTCTTCAAAGAATAGAGTATCAATTTGTAAAATAAACTAGAAGGATGAGAAATGTTAAATTTTAAACATTTTTTATTAGCAGCTTTTCCCTCTTTGCTTATGGCAGACATATTGAATCAACACATGGAAGAATTGATGAACAAGGGTGATTTAGAGCATGCTTGTCCTTTGATTGAAGAACTCTATTTGAGTTCGCCTCATGATTTTAAATCCAACTTATATTATGGACAATGTGCAATAAAAAAAGGAGATACCGATCTCGCAATGATGGTGCTGGACCGTGCAGAGATTCTTGAAGATGAAAATTCTTCCCTACATAAAAGTTTAGGAGATCTGTATGCAAAACTTGGCAATGCCGTAATTGCAAAGGATAAATATGCCGAAGCAGAGCACTTTGTATCAGGATCTGTAAATCATCTTGCTGTACAAAATTATCAAACAAATAAGTTTGCTGTATCTGCACAATTAGATGGTGGATATGATAGCAATGTTGAGTATATTGCTGAGAACTCTGCGATTAATGATTGGCTTGGGGCCAACACATACACAGGCAAGCCTAAAGCAGATACGTTTACACGAGAATATCTGAGTTTTACTCATGTGTATGACAGTGATTCTTATGCCTCTTTTTACTATAAAAATCAACTATATATATACAATAAAAATTATAACAGATATGCAGAAGATGATTTTACTCAAGGAGAAATTCTTACTGGACCTGGCTTTGCATTTGAAAGTTTTAATATATGGCTGCCTGTTAGCTATACTCGGATGATGACAAATTATACTGATTTTGCAGTACTGTATTCTTTTAAGCCACAGATAAATAAGCTATTAGGCAATAGTATTTTACTGAAAATAGATGGAAAATATGAATACCAACAGTATCTTCAGTGGACAGAGGGAAATAAAAATGTTATAGGAGCTGAGGTTGGTGTAAGTAAATGGTTTGGGGTTAATTTACTTAGAGCCTCATATCGTTATGAAAAATCGATGAAGCAAGATGCTGATTCTCCATGTATTTTTCTTGAAAAAGCAGTTCATGAAGCAGAGTTGAACTATTCTTTGAAGCTGACAAACTCTTTGAACTTGGATATTGGATACCTATATAGCAGAGTTCTCTATAATGACACTATCAGGATTGAATCCGGAGAAAAAAGAGAAGATAAATTAGAAAAGCTATCAACTTCTTTAATTTACAAAATTATTAATCCAATGGGAGTATCATTACAGTATGAGCATTATCGAAATGAAAGTAACTATATTCCGTCTGGCTATGGAAAAGAGGTCATAATGGTAGGATTGTATTTATATTACTAAAAAGAGGGGAGTATTTTGTATGAAATTTTTTTTATTTGTGATAGCAATCGTTTCAATCGCCTTTGCCGACGTTGGTAAGGTAACTGTGGTTAAGGGTGATGCCTTAGTCCAAAGAGATGTCAAAGTGTTTAAAGTCTACGATGACATGGGTCTCTTAAAACAAGATATTGTAGAAACGGATAATGGTCGTCTACAAATGTTATTTAATGATTCTACGGTGATCAGCTTAGGCCGTTATAGTCGTTTTGCTATAAAAGAGTATTTATATGCACCAAATTCTAATCAAGTTGGTCTAGATTTTAAGCTTGAAAAAGGCTTCGTAAAGACAATTACAGGGCTCATTGGAAAAATGGAACCTGATGCTTTTGTGCTTGAAACACTGTTTACAAAAGTCACTCCACATGGAACTATCTGGACTAGTGATATCAACGAAAAACGTGAAATATATACTGTTATTGATGGTCGCATTACTTTATCCTTTAATGATGGGAAAGCAAGAAAGATTGATGTTGTTGCTGGAGAAACAATGGTTTTAGAGATAGGTACCAACGGTACAAACAAAATGATAATACGTTTTCATAAATCTTTTCAAAAACAAGACCATGATACCTACATAGAGAGGTTAGACAGAAATGATGCATTTGTGAAAGAAGATCAGGCTATTAATGGCGGAACTGTCGTTAGAAGTGATAAACGTATCGTTCAAACAATAGATAATGGAACTGTGCATGATAGTCATAATAGTGGTGGCGGAAATGTCAACTGAGGGTGATTCCATGAATAAGCAATCGCATGTTTAAGTCATTATTAGCATTTTATAATGGATTAAATATATCCAATAAATTGCGCTTTATTGGGATTATGTCAGCAGTTATTTCAGGTATGGTTATTATCTCTTTATTTTATATATTTCAATATATAACAGAGAGGGAAATGACGGTGAAAGAATCTCACGTCTTCGCAAATATCCTTGCTGAAAATATTGCTCCTTCAATGCTTACAAAGGATCTTTTATCTATCGGTAATGTGCTAGCATCTGTGGAGTTTAATGATAAGATAACTCAAACATTTGCATTGGATAGATCGTGGAAAATTGTAGGTGCTTTTCATAAAGGAAATAATTTTTCGCAACAACGTCATATTGTTTCCCTCATTCGTGAGAATCAAAATCTATGGAAAAATGGATATTTTTATTCTGTAGTTCCTATTAAAAAAGATTCTTTAGAACTTGGATATCTAGTAGTTATTGCGTCATTGGATGATTTTTACATTCGAATGTTACAGCATGGTATAATCATTATTCTTATACTTATTGCGGCAATATTTACTACTTCTCGGCCACGAAAAACGCTCTTAAAATCAATTTTGGAACCGATTGCAATTCTAGATAAAATAACGACAAAGATTATCGAAACAAAAAATTTGGATATAGCAATTCATGTTTATAACAATGATGAGATAGGGGATCTGGCAAACAATTTTAAGCATATGCTTAAAGAATTAAATGAGCAAAGAGAGGTTCTCTCATATCAGGCTAATTATGATGCACTTACAGATCTCCCAAATCGTGCTCTTTTTTATGATCGTATCTCTCAAAGTATTTTTAGGGCAAATAGAAATAAAAGTTATGTGGCGCTCTTTTTTATAGATTTGGATCAGTTTAAAGAGGTCAATGACAAATTTGGACATGAATATGGCGATAAACTACTCCAAGAAGTGGCGAAACGTTTGCAAAGTCTCTTACGAGAAGAGGATACTTTAGCTCGACTCGGTGGAGATGAATTCGTTATCATTATGAATGACCTCAAAGAGTATTACGATGCATCTGTGTTAGCACAAAAAGTACTGGATATCTTTAATATTCCAGTGCAGGTCGAAAGAGAAGAACTATTTGTAAGCTGTAGTATAGGTATCAGTCTTTATCCTCAAGATGGCAAAGATACGCATGAGTTGCTTAGACAGGCTGATGTAGCAATGTATCGTTCTAAGAGCGAAGGTAGGAATAGGTATAACTTTTATGTGCTAGAAATGACAAACAATCTTTTAAAACATGTTGAAATGCAATCAAAAATTCGTAAAGCCTTAGAAGAAAAAGAATTTATTGTTTATTACCAGCCGCAATACGATATGCTAAATGATGAGCTTGTTGGGCTTGAAGCACTTGTACGATGGCAAAGTAAAGAAGATGGATTGATTTTTCCGGATGCTTTTATTCCTTTTGCCGAAAGCTTTGGTATGGTTGTTGGTATCAATAGACAGGTAATGCATATGGCTATGATTCAAGCAAAAAAGTGGCATGATGAAAAGCTTTATTTTGGGCGAATATCTATTAACATTTCCATAGAACAGCTCGAAGATGAAAATTATATTTTCTTTGTTAAAGAATTAGTTTCTCTTACTGGATGTTTGCCTCAGTGGTTAATGTTTGAGTTGGTCGAAGGACAATTTATTCAAAATAATGGAACAGTCGTATCCATGCTTGAAAAATTAAATAGTTTAGGAATCTTGATTGCGATTGATGATTTTGGCACGGGCTATTCTTCGTTATCTTATTTAAAACATCTTCCAATAGATGAGCTTAAGATAGATCGCTCTTTTGTTCAAGATATTCCGCACGACAAAGATGATGTTGCTATAGTTGAAGCTATCATCGCAATAGCTAAAAGTTTAAAGATCAATATCATAGCTGAAGGTGTAGAAACTGAGGAGCAAAGGGATTTTTTACTTGAAAAAGGATGCAGATATGTTCAAGGATATCTCTACGGGCGTCCTATGGATATAGAAAGTATTACCAAAAGATTACCTATGTTGCAGGAAAGTTAAAAGTTAGTATTTTTTTGAATAAAGAAGACTTTTTATCTTGTATAGTGGAGTGTATTGTATATTTATAAATAAGGATAACTTTCCCTCCAGGGGCCGGAACTCCCGGGGCTGGGGCAGT
>CAISHH010000109.1 GCA_903885085.1 uncultured Campylobacterales bacterium | reverse complement strand
TCATAGCCGTGATGACGGATATAATAAACTTCAAATGAGGGCATCTTTTTGATTAGCGGTGAGAGTTTATTGTACTGGATATCTGAGGTCAAACCTTTTGGAACGTCGTTGATAATCTGATTTGAGTACTCCATATATCCACCTTTTCTCCATTTTTTTGGACTCATTCCAAATCTCGCACCAAACGCCCGTATGAAAGAGGTTTGAGAGCTGTAACCACAAATCGAAGATATTTTAGATATAGTGGAGTTTTTATTTGTGATAAGAAGATTGGAAGCTTTTTGAAGCCGTATGGATACTATGGTTTCATAGATGTTGGAGTCAAATTCCTGCTTGAAAATGCGATGCATGTGAAATTTCGATAGATGAAAATCTTGGCTTAGTGTATCTAAGTTGATTTGCGAATCGATATTCTCATAGATGTAATGCATCAGATCATTTGTGATCTTTGTTCGATGAAGTGCGATATCTTTTTTCATAAATGCAATTATAGCAATAATTGATAACTTTTATAGCAAATAATGTAACTTATTATGTGTTTATATGTATGGTATAAGAGTTTTAAAACAAATATAATTTCGAAATTTTATGGGTGGAAAATGAGTCTTAAATTACCTTTTTTATTGTTGTTACCTCTTTTGTTTTTTAGTGCGTGTGTTCCTAAAATAGAAACACAAAAGCCTCTCCAAAAACTCGATATCAAAAATGATATTGAAAAAAACGGCGCCATCTCTGATAGTGCAAAACTCAAAGCCGATTGGTACAAAGATTACGGCGATACACAACTTGATAAAATCATTGCTTTTACACTCAAAGACTCCCCGAGCATTAAAAGTATAGAAGCAAAATATGCTCAGGCAAACAGTATCATCGCATCAACACAAGCCGCAAATCTTCCTAGTGTCTCAGCAAATGCTGCACTTTCCCGTGAGCGTTTCAGTGAAAACTACATTTTTCCGCCACCTTTGGGCGGTGGAACTGAAAGTTTGTATCAAACAGGTTTATCTTTAAACTATGATTTTGATTTTTGGAACTCAAGAGGTTCTAAAATTCAGTCGGCAAAATACAGTGCCATGGCTCAAAAAGCTTATATTGATGAAGTAAAGCTCTTGCTTTCAACCACTATTTGTGAGATATACCTTTCTTGGGATTTTGACGAAAAAAGAGTTCAGGTTCTCTTGGAATTAAAAACTCTGCTGATACAAGAGGAAAATATCTGTTATAAAAACTTGAAAAGCGGACTCAGTGATGCGAGTTTATTGAACACTAAAAAGTCCGAAATCGCGCAGATAGAGAGACAAATACAAACGCTTAAACGCTCTATTGAAGGCAAAAAAGAGAGCATCGCAATCTTGGGTGGCTTTATGCCCTCAGTGGCAGATAAATGGAAAACACCAAATATAAAAAGTTTCAAAGCCCCTCTGCCAAGAGAGGTGGTTTTAAATCTTATCGCTCATAGAGCAGATATCACCGTGCAAAAGTATATTGTGCTCAGTAAGGGACAAAATATAGAAAATGCAAAGGCTCAGTTTTACCCAAATATCAGTCTCTCTGCGATGATAGGTTTTGTCTCGTTTGATTTGGCTAAATTCCTTGGATACAGCTCTTTTGCTCCATCTTCAGGAGTTGCTTTTTCTTTGCCTCTTTTTGATGGGGGAGAGCGAAAAGCAAATCTTTCTATACAAACGAGTGACTATAACAGTTCTGTCAATGATTATAACAATGTCGTTATAAAAGCCGCAAATGAAGTGGTCGCAACGCTAAAAAAATCAAAGATTGTAGACTCAGAATTAGACTTACATGTAAAGGAAGTAGAAGCCAAAGAGTTCAATGTACAAATAGCTCAGCAAAAATTTAGCGCGGGACTAACAAATAAATTGCCATACCTTCAAGCACAAAGAGAAGTGACACTTGCAGGACTCAATGAAGTTGACTTGCATGATGCAAAAGCTTTATTGGAAGTGCATCTTATCAAGGCACTTGGCGGCGGTTTTGAGGATAAAAATGTTACCAAGTAAAGTTATGCCATCAAGCCAGTCTCTTGCTATTTCTGTAAAAAATACCTTCGAAGAGTGGCTAGTAAAAGATGCACCGACGCTGATCTATATGGCAAAAGCGACAATCGCCGCTTTGCTTGCGATGTTTGTTTCTATGACTCTTACATTAGCAGATCCAAGAACAGCGATGTTTACGACGTTTATCGTTATGCAACCTCAAAGCGGTCTTGTTTTTTCTAAAAGCTATTACCGTGTTCTTGGAACGATTGCCGGCGTTATAATGTCTGTTTTGATGATTGGGGCTTTTGCACAAGAGCCAAAATTATTTATTTTTTTCTTTGCGATTTGGATCGGGATAACTACAGCAGCAGGTGTAAAGTATAGAAATTTTCAGTCTTACGGCTTTGTATTGGCAGGATATACTTTGTGTATCGTAGCGCTTCCTGTTATTGAACAACCGATGGAGATATTTCAGATCGCTACTTCGCGCTTTTCAGAAGTCATGGTAGGAATACTCTGTGCGACTGTCGTGAGTGAAGTACTTTTTCCAAGAAAGCTTTCTGATTCCCTACTTTCAAGTGAAAGGGAAAGATTTGAGAATGTTTTTGCATCACTTGGAAATATCTCCTCACTCTTTGGCGCACAAGATACAAAAGATGTAGATGTCGTAAAATTTTCAAGCGGAGTGGTTGGTGTTCACGCCATTGCGGTAAACAGTGTTTTTGAAAGTGCAACAGACAAACGAAACAGACTTTATCTTGAACAGTTAAACTTGGAGTTTATGCATCTTTCAACAACTTTTCATTCACTCAAAAATATTATAAGAGATATAGAACTGCGTGCCTCAGCTTCAACTGTTGATGCCCTAAAAGAACTCTATACTCCCTTTGCAAAAGTGCTTCAAAGTATTCCTAAGTTCAATGATGCGGGCTTTGTTGATATGCTAAACCAACTCAAAGAGTTAAAAGAAAGCACGCATTCTCAGGTGCCAATAAATTTAAAAAGTGATGAATATGATACATTTAATTCTGCAGCTTATCTTGTAACAAGAGTAGTAGAGGAGTATTTTATCTATGCAAATAGTTATTATGCATACATTAAACTCAAAAGTTCTGGAAAAGTAAGCAAAGAGTTGACACGAGTCGTGCGTTTTAAAACACATACGGATAATGTGCTCGTTGCTCTTGCAGCACTTCGAGGCAGTGGTGTTTTGCTTGTTACAATGGCATTTTGGTTACTCAGTGGTTGGAAGTATGGCACATTGACTATTACGATGTCTGTCGTTATCGGTCTGCTCATTGGTACGCTTCCAAGACCTTTGGATGCTGTGATGAACTTTTTAAAGGGTGCTGTAAGTGCGGCTTTTGTAGCGGCTTTGTATGATTTTTATATCGTTCCGGAGTACACGACAGATGTTTATACGCTGGGTCTTGTGATTATTCCAGTTTTTGCATTTGTCGGATGGATGACCACAAGACCTAAATGGACAGGATTTTCTTTAGGGTTTGTCTTTTTATTTTTTTCGCAAAGCTCTTTTGATCTTTACTATAAAATCGATCCGACAACATTTATGGAGACGACTATCGCTTCTTTACTTGGGGTGAGTTTTGCAGGTGCGGCGTATATTCTTGTGAACTTTTGGTCTTGCTCACTCTCGCAAAGAAGGGTGGCTAAAGTTTTACGAGGGCAGATTGTTTATCTTTGTAATGCACCTTTAAATTTGCAACGCGGATCACTAGAGAGTCTTGGACGAGATATGATACAGCAGTTTTCAACGCAAGGACGCCTTAATAACCGCTCAAGTAGACTTGTCTATGAGTGGTTGTTAACAACTTTGGAAATAGGCGGTGCGATAATGAGAATTAGAAAAAATCTTAACCGACTTGAGGCTGAGTGTAAGCTAGTAGATCAAACCTTAGAGGCAATAAAAGAGTATTTTCAAACACCGACAGAGGCTTTAAAACAAACTTTGCTGGACTCACTCGAAAGTACAATCAAATCCTTACATGTAAAGCAAAAAGAGGAGATTCATATTATCGCTCAGCTCTCACTTATTAAGACTATTTTATTAAGTAGAGTTTCTATCCCTGTATTTAAGGAGGATTCATGCCGTTAGATATCACTTTATACGGTATTCAGATGCCTACGCTTTTACCAATTTTTGTCATTGTTGCTATTTTGCAGGTTACAGTTGATAGCATTATCGCAGAAACCGGTCTATATCGTCATGTTTGGCATCCAGGGCTTTTTAAAGTAGCTCTTTTTGTCTGTTTTTTTACTTTACCATGTTTATATATCTACCACTGAGGAACTTATGAAAAACACTTTCTTTAAAATTTTACGTTATTTAATTACGCTTAGCGTCGTTGGTCTTGCTATTTTTCTTGGACTTAAACTGTGGAACAACTACATGAACAGCTCTTGGACGCGCGATGGACGTGTGCGTGCCGAAGTCGTAATGATAGCGCCTGATGTAAGTGGTCTTGTAAGCGATGTTGCCGTCATCGACAATCAATTTGTTAAACGCGGTGATCTGCTTTTTGCTATCGATAAAGTAAGATTTGAACACGCTTTAGCCCAAACAAAAGCGATCAGCAAGCTAAGAAAAGCAGAATATGAGATGAAACAAAACCAGTATCAAAGGCGTGCAGGTCTGAGTGATGAGGTAGTCTCAGAGGAAAATCGTAATGATGCACAGCTCGAAGTTGCCGTTGCAAAAGCCAAATATGAAGAAACTTTGACACAAGTTGAAACCGCAGAGCTTGATCTCCACCGCTCTGAGATTAAAGCTCCATGTGATGGTTGGGTGAGCAATCTTCTCATGCGTAAAGGAGATTATATTCAAAGAGGGGAGAGTCATATGGCGATGATCAAAAAAGATTCTTTTTGGGTGTATGGATATTTTGAGGAGAACAAACTTTCACTCTTACATGTAGGGGAAGAAGCGCGCATGAATATGCTTGGAACTGATTACATAGTTAAAGGTCATATTGAGAGTATTGCAAGTGGGATCTCTGATAGAGATAATGTTACCGATCAGCGACTTTTGGCAAATGTCAATCCAACTTTTACATGGGTTCGTCTAGCTCAGCGTATTCCAGTGCGAATACATATAGACAATGTTCCAAAAGGTTTCACTTTAGTAGCGGGCATGACCTGTTCAGTGAGTATAGTTCAAAAAAAAGAAAAGAAGATGTAACTTTTTGTAGCATATAGAACAAACTAACAATTTGTTTTTCTAATAAGTAACAATGCTACGTTCATGCTATTTTTCTCATTTAAGATTACCCTAATAACTTTAGGAGAGTGAAAAATGAAAAAAAATTTAGTCATGAGTTTAGTGGCAGTAGGGTTACTTAGTTCTGCACATGCAGCGGATGATTTAAGTTCAATGTTCAAAGATGGGAATGTAAGTGGCCAGATTCGTGCCTTTTACATAGATCGACAGTTTGAGGGAACTAAAACTTTACACCGTAATGCTACGGCACTTGGAGGGTACTTGAAGTTTGAAACGGCTGATTATAAAGGTCTTAGTTTTGGAACTGCATTTTATACAACGAATGAAGTGGCATCATCTCCAGATAAAGATCCATCATTGTTTGGAAAAAATAGTGATGGGTATTCAATCTTAGGTGAAGCATATGTACAATACAAATATGACAACACGACATTTAAAGGCGGACGTCAAAAACTTGATACTCCACTAGCCGGTTCTGATGATGCAAGAATGCTTCCAAGTCTTTTTGAAGCTTATGTTTTAACAAACAAAGATATTCCTAATACTACTTTACTCTTGGCACAAGTGACAAAATTTGCTCAAGGGAGTTTTGGGCGTGCATATTATGCATCTAGTTCGTATAGTCCACCAAATCTCTTATCTGCAACATCGGGTTATACATATCAAATAAATGTTGACAAGACAGGTGATTTTTTAAATATGGGAGAGTATGCAGTCGGTAAAAGTACGGATGGTGTAACCGTTGCATCTGCAACATATGCGCCAAGTAGAAATTTCAAAGCTCAGGTATGGGATTATTACGCTTACGATATTTTAAATGCTGTATATGGTGAAGCTAATGTTGGTTGGAACTGTCTTTTAACAGATAAAATCAAGCCGTCATTATCTGCACAGATCATCAAAGAAAATGCTGTAGGTAATAGATATGCAGGTGATGTAAACTCTCTTTTTGCAGCAGGAAAATTTAATGTTGCTGTTGGAGATGCAAGCGCATATATTGCTTATTCTGAGCAAAGTAAGGATGACTCATCCGCAGTACAATCAGGGCTAAGTGCATTAAATAAAGCGACAATTACTCCATGGGGCGGAATGCCAGCTTATACACAAGGGATGGTAACACGCCATCAGTTTATGGCAGGAACAAAAGCAACAAAAGTTGCGGCATCATATGATTTTAAAAACTTAGGTACAAACGTAGTCGCAAGTGCTTTTTATACATCATTTGATATGGATAAAAATAGTGGTTATGGAATTGCAAGAACAGCAACTGAACCGGGATTTGATATTGCTTACAAACCAGCAGTTGTGAAAAATCTTGAATTGAAATTACGTGGAAATTTTCCAAGAAATTTTTATGAAACAGCGACTGGACCATTGGGTTGGGACGAATATAGAGTTATAGCTAACTATAATTTCTAAAAAATAAAGGAAAAGTTATGAGAAAAGAACTTGTAGAAAAGATCAAAAATGATCCGAATTATATAGAGCTAGTTACAAAACGTACAGCGTTTTCGATCAAACTCACGATCGCGATATTAGTAGTCTATTTCGCATTTATTTTGACAATAGCGTTTGATCCAACTTTGCTTGGGACACCTATGTCGAGTGACTCAGTTACAACAATAGGTATTCCTATAGGTATGGCTGTTATTGTCTTTGCTTTTATCCTTACTGGTATCTATACAAGAAGAGCAAATACAGAGTTTGATGATCTTTCAAACAAAATCAAAAAATCAGTAAAGGATCTTTAATGCAAAGAGTTTTAACTTTCTTAATTCTTTCTGCACTTACTCTTTTTGCTTCAGATGTAATCACAGGCGAAGTGCAAAAACAAGGGCTAAACATGTCCGCTATCGTGATGTTTTTCATCTTTGTAGGTGCTACCTTAGGCATCACGTACTGGGCAGCAAAACGTACAAAAAGTGCAAAAGATTTCTACACAGCAGGTGGAGGAATTACAGGTTTTCAAAATGGTATGGCAATAGCGGGGGACTATATGTCTGCGGCGTCATTTTTGGGTATTTCTGGTCTCGTTTATTCAAAAGGGTATGATGGACTTATCTACTCTATCGGTTTTCTAGTTGGTTGGCCGATCATCCTTTTCATGATTGCTGAGCCTCTTAGAAATCTTGGAAAATACACATTTGCAGACGTTGCGTCTTACAGACTTCGCCAAGGGCCGATTCGTACTTTAGCGGCGTTTGGTTCTATCACGACTGTTATTTTGTATCTCATCGCTCAAATCGTTGGTTCGGGTAAACTTATCCAACTTCTTTTTGGTCTTCAGTATGAAGTGGCTGTTATCTTAGTTGGTGTACTAATGGTTCTTTATGTCACATTCGGTGGTATGCTTGCAACGACTTGGGTACAAATCGTAAAAGCATTCTTACTTTTAGCTGGGGCTACATTTATGGCGATAGCTGTTATGGCACATTATGACTTTAGTTTTGGAAAACTTTTTGCAACGGCTACTGAACTTAAAGATATCTCTATCATGAGCCCGGGTAAACTCGTCAGTGATCCAATCTCTGCCATCTCTCTTGCTGTGGCATTGATGTTTGGTACGGCTGGTCTTCCACACATTTTGATGAGATTTTTTACAGTGAGCGATGCAAAAGAAGCACGTAAATCAGTTTTTTATGCGACAGGTTTTATCGGCTATTTTTATATCTTAACTTTCATCATCGGTTTTGGTGCGATCGTTATGGTTTTCAAGAACCCTCAGTATTTGGATATGGCAAAACAAGCCATTGAAGGCGGCTCTCCTATTCTTGGTGGAAATGATATGGCGGCGATTCACTTGTCACACGCAGTTGGTGGAGATTTCTTCTTAGGATTTATCTCGGCGGTTGCATTTGCTACTATTTTAGCGGTTGTTTCTGGTCTTACACTTGCTGGTGCATCTGCGATCTCTCATGACTTGTACGCTTCTGTATGGAAAAAAGGTCAAGTTGATGGTCTTAAAGAGATGCAAGTTTCTAAAATGGCGACTGTAGGACTTGGAATCATAGCTATCATTATGGGTATTGCTTTTGAAAAACAAAACATCGCGTTTGTTGTCGGTCTTGCTTTTGCTATCGCGGCATCTGCGAACTTTCCGATCCTTTTCCTTTCAATGTACTGGAGAAAATTAACGACTCGTGGTGCTGTTATAGGTGGAACTATTGGACTTGCAACGGCAGTTATCCTTGTAATCCTTGGACCGACTGTTTGGGTAGATTTACTTAAAAATGCATCACCTATTTTCCCATACAAATATCCAGCACTATTTTCTGTTATAGCGGCGTTTGTTGGAATTTATATCTTCTCAGTGACAGATAATTCAGAAGGTGCAAAAGCTGAACGTGAAGCTTTTGAAGCACAATTTATCAGAAGTCAAACTGGTATCGGTGCTGAGGGCGCAAGCGAGCATTAGGCATGAGTATTTTTGAGCAGAGAAAACTAATCGAGTCTATCCATCCATTTGGGCTTTTAAGCCCAACAATACTGGATGATCTGATGCAAAAAATGGATATAGCTTATTATCCAAAAGGGACTCTGCTCATCTCTAAAGCGCTTTCGTCTATCGCTTTTTATATCATCATTAAAGGCTCTGTCTCAGAGTTGATTGATGATGAAGTTTATAATTTTTATGTTTCAGGCGACAGTTTTGATGCTGATGCCCTGATCTATGGTCAAACCGAGGGAAAATTTGTAGTTGATGAAGACCTAATCTGCTATGAAATAAAAAAAGATGATTTTCTAACTCTTTTAGAAAATAAAGATGTACAAAGTTATTTTTTACAAGATTTCATAACTCGACACCAACAGCTTAAGGAGTATCACAATCAAAGCGACCTTTCACCATTTTTGATCGCAAAAATCAGTGATATTTATCTTCATAATGCTTGTATTGTAGATGAAAATACAAGTATTTACGATGCACTTCTCAAACAAAAAGAGTTAAAAGCTAGCATTATTTTGGTTAAGACCCCAATATCTTATGCCATCGTTACAGATACAAATCTTAAAGAAGGTGTTCTTTTAGGAAAGATATCAGTTGAAGAGCCTATTGAAAAGATCGCTTCAAAAAATGTGGTCAGTATTGATTACAACGATTTTTTATTTAATGCACTTTTACTTATGACACAAAAAAGTATTAAAAGAGTTGTCGTTATGGAGAAGGGCGAAGTTAAAGGAGTGCTCGAACAGCTTGACCTTTTAAGTTACTTTGCAAATCATTCTCATCTCGTGATGGTGCAAATAGAAAAAGCAGAAAATCTCGATGAGTTGAAAAACCTTCAAAAAGAGCTTAAAAATATTATCATTTCCCTTGATGCAAAAGGTGTAAAAGTTCGTTATATCACAAAACTCATCGCAACTCTCAATGAAAAAATTTATAAAAAACTTTTTGATATTTGTGTGGATGAAGAGTTACAAAAAGATTGTGCTTTATTGGTTATGGGCTCAGAGGGTAGAGAAGAGCAGAGTATAAAAACAGATCAAGACAATGCCCTTATTATTAGAGATGGCGTGGATATAGAACTTTTTAAAGAACCGATGATACGTTTAAATGCGTATCTTCTTGATCTTGGTTTTCCGCCATGTCCGGGCAATGTAATGGTAAGTAACCCTTTTTGGAGACAAAGTGAATCAGCTTATAAAGAGCAGATCAGTGTTTGGGTTGAGAGTTTAAGCTCGGATAGTTTGCAAAATCTGAGCATTTTTTTAGATGCAAAATCTCTTGGGGGAGATAAAACTTTACTCGATAATCTCAAAAACTTCTTACACAGTAACTTTAGTTCACGGACTGATGTACTCGCGCATATGGCAAAAGCGGCTTTAAGCTTTGAGACGCCGCTCTCTTTGTTCTCAAGATTTATTTTAGAAAAACAACATGAAAATAAACTTGATCTCAAAAAAGGGGGTATTTTTGCCCTTGTTCATGGGATAAGAACGCTTTCTTTAGAGTATAAAATCGATGCAACGAACACCATTGAGAGAATAAAAGCATTGAACAATCAAGGGATATTTGATAAAACATTTGCGACTGAGCTTATCGAGTGTTTTGATACTTTGTCATCGATTAGACTTCAAGCGATGTTGGAAGCTAAAAGTGTTGAAGAGATGAACTATATCAATCCAAAAAAATTGCAAAAAATAGAGATAGATTTGCTCAAAGACAGCTTTAAAGTCGTCAATAAATTGAAAAAATTTATGGCTTTTCATTTTCATCTAAATATGGTGAGCTGATGTTTGTATCACTTTATAATAATTGGAAAAAAAAACGAAATCTTGCAAATTTGAAAGATCCGAGTTTTTCCTTTTTATTTGAAGAAGATAGCAGTGGCGAATATGTTGTTTTTGATACAGAAACAACGGGGCTTGACACCAAAAATGATGAGATACTTTCCATCGGTGCGGTGAAGATAAAAGATAATAAAATACTTACTTCACAAACCTTTGAAATCTATCTCAAAAATTCAAAAAATATTGATTCAAAAAGCATTTTGATTCACGGAATTAGGGAGTGTGATCTCGTTGATGCGAAAGATCCTACAGAAGCTGTAAAAAACTTTTTAAATTTTATTGGTTCTAGAGCCTTAATTGGATATTATTTAGAGTTTGATGTAGCGATGATAAATCGGTATATAAAACCTATGTTGGGTATAACATTGCCGAACAAAATGATTGAAGTTTCTGAAATCTATTTTGAAAAAACAATTACGTTTATACCAGAAGGTAATATTGATTTACGCTTCGATACAATCCTCAAAAATTGTAAGGTCCCAGATATGGGAGCGCATAATGCAGTCAATGATGCCATCATGACAGCTATGATATATTTAAAACTAACCAAGGAGAAAAATTAATGTCAGACAACGTAAAACCAGTTTTTAAACCAAATAAAGAGTTTGCAAAAACGGCTAGAATTAAAAATATGTGTGAGTATCAGGCTCTTCAAGATTATGCGATGGAAGATTATGAAGGTTTTTGGGGCTCTTATGCAAAAGAGAAACTTTCTTGGATAAAACCGTTCACAAATGTAATGGATGAAAGTAACTTTCCTTTTGTAAAATGGTTTGAGGGCGGAAAACTAAATGTTTCAGCTCAATGTATCGATCGTCATTTAGATTCTCGCAAAAACAAAGCGGCTATTATCTTTGAGGGTGACAGAGGTGACAAACAAATCGTTACATATTTGGAACTTTATTACAATGTAAACCGTTTTGCAAACCTGCTTAAAAATGAGTTTGGTGTAAAAAAAGGTGACCGCGTTATCATTTACATGCCAATGATTCTTGAGTCTGCTTATGCCATGCTTGCATGTGCGAGAATCGGTGCAATACATTCAATAGTGTTTGGCGGATTCTCTGCTGATGCATTACGTGATCGTATCAAAGATGCAGATGCAAAAGTGGTTATCACGGCTGATGGCGCATTTAGAAAAGATAAACCATACATGCTTAAACCAGTTGTTGATGAAGCATTAAGCGGTAAAACACCTGTAGAAAAAGTTTTGGTTGTTGAACGAAATGGCGAAGATGTGACTTGGGTAGCAGGACGTGACTATTCATACAATGAACTTATCAAACACCAACCAACGAAATGTGACCCAGAGGTTATGGACGCGGAAGATCCTCTGTTCTTGCTTTATACTTCAGGATCAACTGGTAAGCCAAAAGGTGTTCAACATAACTCAGCGGGATACATTCTTTGGGCGCAGATGACTATGGAATGGGTATTTGACGTGAAAGAAAATGACACTTACTGGTGTACTGCCGATGTTGGTTGGATTACAGGTCATACTTACATCGTTTACGGACCACTTGCTATGGGTGCGACAACTGTTATGTTTGAAGGTGTTCCTACTTATCCAGATGCTGGACGTCCTTGGAAAATGGTTGAAGAATATAAAATTAACCAGTTCTACACAGCGCCTACTGCGATCCGTGTTTTACATAAAATGGGAGAAAATGAACCAGCAAAATATGACCTTTCAAGCTTAAAAGTTCTTGGAACAGTTGGTGAGCCTATCGATCCTCCAGCATGGAAATGGTACTATGAAGCAGTTGGTGGAAGTAGATGTGCGATAGTAGATACTTACTGGCAAACTGAAACTGGCGGACATATCGTTTCTCCGCTTCCAGGTGCTACACCGATCAAACCTGCATGTGCAACATTCCCACTTCCAGGAATCATGGCTGAGATCTTAGATCCAAAAACAGGGAAAAAAGCTGAAGTAGGTGAGGGTGGTTATATGTGTGTAACACGTCCTTGGCCTGCTATGATCCGTGGAATTTGGGGAGATGAAAAAAGATTTGTCAAATCTTACTTTGGTGATGTGAAAAAAGATGGAAAACCTGTTTACTTTACAGGTGATGGCGCGAACTATGATGAAGATGGTTACATCACTATCACTGGACGTACTGATGATGTCATCAACGTTTCAGGCCACAGAATGGGAACAGCGGAAGTCGAAGCAGCGATCAAAAAGCATCCAAATGTTGCAGAAGTTGCAGTTGTTGGAAAACCACATGAGATCAAAGGCGAGGGGATCTTTGCTTATGTAGTACTGAAGTCTGATACAGGCGTTGCAGATGAACTCGAAGAGATCAAAGCGATCAATCGTGTGATCCAAAAAGAGATAGGAAATATTGCTTTATGTGATGATGTCGTTTTCGCTCCGGGACTTCCTAAAACACGTTCAGGTAAGATTATGCGTCGTATCCTTCGCTCAATTGCAAGAGGCGAAGCGATCACTCAAGATATCTCAACTCTTGAAGATCCAACAGTAGTTGCAAAAATCGAAAAAATGGTTAGAGGTTAACTCTTACTCTTCTTCATTCGTGTGCTTTTTGCACACGAAACTCTCCCAAAAGTCTTTACACTCTTCAGAGCTAATTATGCTCTTTTAAAGTCCTTACACCCACAGGGCACTTTGCATGTAAGCCTTTTAAATGTTATAATTCCGTAAAAAAAAGAGAAAATATGCAACTTTGTATCGCCCTTGACTTACCCACAAAAGAGGAAAATCTCTCCCTTGTAGAAAAAATAAAAGAGTATGACGTTTGGCTTAAAGTCGGTTTTCGCTCTTACATCCGTGATGGAGCTGAGTTTATAGAAGCCATCAAAACAATCAATCCCGATTTTAAAATCTTTTTAGACCTCAAACTTTACGACATTCCAAACACGATGGCAGATGCCGCAGAGTCGATAATGGGACTTGGCGTAGATATGTTCAACGTCCACGCAAGTGCAGGCAAAAAAGCGATGAGTACAGTAATGAAAAGACTCGAAAAGTATGAAAACCGCCCGATCGTCTTGGCTGTAACAGCGCTTACCTCTTTTAATGAAGAGGAGTTTTCATACATTTACAATGAAGATATCACTTCCAAAGCTGATAAGTTTGCAAGAGATGCTTATAAAAGCGGGCTTGATGGCGTAGTGTGTAGTGCTTTTGAAAGTGAGTCGATCAAAAAGACGACATCCAAAGAGTTCATGACGCTTACTCCGGGAATCCGTCCATTTGGTGAAGATGCGGGAGATCAAGAACGCGTAGCAGATATCGACTTCGCACATTCGGCAATGGTAGATTTCATCGTTGTAGGACGTCCGATCTATCAAGCACAAAATCCTGCTGAGGTAGTTGAAAAGATATTGCAAAAGCTCTAACCTGCGTAGTGACGGTGCGTATCAAAAATCCTTTACATGCGCCCCAAAGGAATAATCCGGGGACAGTATACTAATTAATTATAAAAGTACAAACTCTTTTAGACTCTTCAAAACATCGGGTAGCTTTAAAGAGAGAACCGCTTTATTATTTTAAATTGCTATTTTATTGAAGTAGGCATTATTACTGAGGTAGATGTTTGCTATCTTTTGTTTTTGCACGTCAAATTTTGTATCACCCAGATTTGGTGTTAGCGGCTGGGTATATTTATATAGTGATTTTGTTTTATTTGCATTTTCCGTATACACGTCTGTTCTTGTCTTTAAAAGATCAAAACTCCTTACATGCAAGCTTTCTTCCAGACTTTTAGATGTATCAGGATTTTTTTCTGTCTGCATTCTGATCTGATTAAAAAGTGTGCTTTCTTTATTGACATAATCTACTGGAAACGATTTATTGAGAGTATATGCAGCTAACTGTTTTTGTGCCAGAAGCTCTTTGAAACTGCTCTCAGATTTGGATGGCGTTGCAGGTTGCTGTTTGGTGTAAGGCTGGACAGAACTGACGTATGTGCTGAATGTTGATATATACATAGTAGCCACTTAGCACAATCCATGCCAAAAATAGCATATGTGTTATACTGTCGTAAAAAAGATTGAACATGCCAGAAAACAAATTCTCTTCATTAAATTTAGACACAAAACTCTTAGAAAATCTCGAATCATTGAATTTCTCGTCAATGACTACGATTCAAAAACAAGCGATTCCTATCATCATGCAAGGTGATGACCTTATTGCAAAGTCTAAAACAGGCAGTGGAAAAACTATCGCTTTTGGGATAGGAATACTCCAAAACCTCGATGTCAAAAACTTTGATATCCAGTTTTTGGTTATTTGTCCTACGCGTGAACTCTGCGAACAGGTAGCATCTGAACTGCGCAAACTCGCACGTTTACAACATAATGTAAAAATAGTCACGATATATGGCGGAGAATCTCTATACAATCAAAGACGCTCGCTTGATTATGGCGCGCACATAGTTGTAGGTACGCCTGGACGCATTATCGATCATATTGGAAAAGAAACGATTGATTTGAGTAAGATTAAGATGCTAGTCCTTGATGAAGCGGACAGAATGCTTGATATGGGATTTTATGATGATATCTCTTACATCAAAACAAAACTTCCAACAAAACTGCAAACTCTTCTTTTTTCAGCGACATATCCTGAAAATATTAAAACTCTTGTAAAAAATGTAATGCACAATCCTAAAACAGTGACAATAGATGAAGATAATGACGGGTATTTAAAACAGCTTACATGTAAGGTCAAAAAAGAGGATAAATATAATGCGCTTAAAACTGTTCTTCTTTCATATAGACCAGATTCGGTGATCATCTTTTGTAACACGAAGATAGATGTTGAAGAAGTGACTCATAAACTCTACAATGATGGATTTGACACAGAGTACCTTCACGGCGGCTTAGAACAGAATATACGAAATGAGATGTTACTGATGTTTTCTAACAAAAGCATCCCTGTTTTAGTGACCACAAATCTTGCAGCACGCGGTATTGATATCAAAGATGTCTCATTGGTCATCAACTACGATTTGCCACAAGATAAAGAGGTCTATCTTCATAGAGTTGGCAGAACTGCAAGAGCTGGAGATGAGGGTGTAAGTGTAAGCTTATATAGCGAGAGTGACAGAGACCAATTAGATGCCATCAAAGAACTTGTAAAAACAGATATCGAAGAGATAGCGCTCAAAGAGCTTACATGTAAGAGTAAAACTCCAATTCAATCAAAATATGTAACTCTGCATCTTCTTGCAGGAAAAAAAGACAAGATTCGCGCTGGAGATATAGTTGGAACTTTTATAAAAACTCTTGGATTAGAGAAAGATTGCATAGGAAATATAGATATTTTACAAAAAGATGCATATGTTGCGATTAAAAGAGATTGTAATGCAGATATAATTTCCAAACTAAAAGAGATAAGCATCAAAGCAAAACGTATAAGAATCTTCGTTTTATAAGCAAACCAAATCAAAAAACAGGGATTTCATTACGAAATCCCACAAACTTCCCACGAATTGCAAATTCTTTCCAAATTCCCCCAAAAACCACTTGACAATGATTCTAGTTTTGTCTATAATTCCCGTCCACAAACGATGAGACCTAAAGTTTAGGCCTTGACAGACGAGAGTTTGACTAGTTTGAGATCAT
>CAISHH010000108.1 GCA_903885085.1 uncultured Campylobacterales bacterium | reverse complement strand
TGCCCTTTAAGATACTTGTTTTTGTACTCATAGACGGGTGGAATCTGCTCATCGGAAATCTGATAGCCAGTGTAAAATAGGAGAAGTTTTTTTGAATTGTAAGTATTTTGGTGAATGTGGAAGTTGTAGAAATTATGAAAACGGTTATGAGGCTCAGCTTCTTAAAAAGCTTGATCTCAACAAAGAGCGTTTTGTTGATCTTTACACCCGAGAATTTGATATCTGTAGATCTCCGATAAGTGGCTATAGAGCAAGAGCAGAGTTTAAAATTTGGCATATTGGTGATGTTATTCATTATGCTATGAATGCCCTAGAACATAAGGGTGCAGTAATCATTGAAGAGTGCCCTCAGGTCAATGAACATATTTTTGCATTGATGCCAAAACTTTTAAAAGAGATAGATGATGCTCGGATTGGTCATAAGCTTTTTGGTGCGGATTTTCTCTCTTCATCAAGCGGAGAGATCGCAGTTTCGCTTTTGTATCACAAACAATTAGATGCTCTATGGGAAGAAAAAGCCAAAGAGATCGCGCAAAAAGTTGGCATATCTATCATCGGAAGAAGCCGAAAACAAAAGCTTGTTGTGGGTCAGGATTATGTCACAGAAACCTTACATGTAAGAGATGTCGATTATAAGTTTATGCAGATTGAAAACAGTTTTACTCAGCCAAATCCAAGAGTCAATGAGCAGATGATAGCGTGGGCATTGGAGCAGTTTGAAGATGCAAGCGGCGATTTACTTGAGCTTTACTGCGGAGCGGGTAATTTTTCAATTCCTTTTGCTTCAAAGTTTGATAAAGTCTTAGCGACTGAGATATCCAAATCCTCTATAACTGCGGCAAAAAATAATATGGAATTAAACGATGTCGCACATATCGAATTTGTCAGAATGAGTGCAGAGGAGTTTGTTCAAGCGCTTGATGGTGTGCGAGAGTTTCGTCGTATGGGAGAGATAGATATCACCTCTTATGCACTTAAAAATATCTTTGTAGATCCGCCACGTGCAGGAATGGACGCCGAGTCTTGTGCGTTTGTGGCACGTCATGATACTATTTTGTATATTTCTTGTAATCCTGAAACTTTGCATAGAGATTTAGAACTTTTAACACAAACGCATAAAATAGAGAAAATGGCCCTTTTTGATCAGTTTCCCTATACAAACCATGTAGAGATGGGCGTGAAATTAGTTAGACTATAGGTTCTTGATTTATAGTTTTAAAAAATAGCATCTCCTGCTCTCTGAGCAGACGTATCATATTGATCGAACCGCTCACACCCGTAGGATCTCCAGCTGTGAGAATATAACTCTTTTTCAAATTTAAAATCCCGCTTTCTAAGCCCTTATTTATAACTCTGCTCAAAGATTGTCCAAGTGAACCTTTTTCTACAAAAAACACAGGTATCACGCCCCAAGAGAGTGTTAATTGAGATCTTCTTATGCCATCGTGCGTTATGGCATAGATTGGCATACTTGGTCGATATTTTGCCAGCTTTCTTGCAGAACTTCCAGAGTTTGTCAAAGAGAGGATTCCGCTTACATGTAAGTCTCGACCCAGCCTTACAGCTGATTCGTCTATGGCATTTGTGACATCATCTTTGTATATGTGCGAAAAATTATAATAAGGATAGAGTTTTTCGGTCTGGACAATAGTTTCAAACATTGTTTTCACAGCGAGAACTGGATAATCTCCCACCGCACTCTCTTCTGAAAGCATTACGGCATCTGTACCATCGAGCACAGCATTGGCAATATCGCTTATCTCTGCACGCGTCGCTCTTGGCGAATTTGTCATAGAAAGAAGCATTTGTGTGGCGGTGATAACGGGTTTTGATGCGGCATTTGCTTTTTGGATCAGCATCTTTTGGATATTTGGAACTTCGTAGTAGGGCACTTCGATACCAAGATCACCACGCGCAACCATAATGCCATCGGAGATTTCCAAAATAGCATCTATATTTTCAACCGCATCAAACTTCTCTATTTTTGCGATGAGCATCTGTTTGCCGCCAAGATTTTTGACGATCATTCTAGCTTTGAGCATATCTTGTTCGTTTTGCACAAAAGAGATCGCCATAAAATCAACACCATTTTGAACACCCCACTGCATATCATCTTTGTCTTTTTGTGTGAGAATATCTACGTCCAATCTTGTGTTTGGAAAATTTATCCCTTTTTTTGATGAGAGAATACCGTCATTTTCTACAAGAACACTCACCGTATCTTCATTACATGTAAGCACTTTTGTGCGGATAATACCATCATAAAGGTAGATGTAATCATCTACATGTAAGCGAGAAAGTATCTCGGGATAGTTGATACTGACTTCATAGCTGTTTTCATCTTTTCGTCTACCGAGGATATCTTTTTTGCAAAACGTAACTATGTCATTTTCTTTGAGTTCAAAGCTCTCTTGCAATTCGCCGATGCGAATCTTAGGGCCGCTAATATCTTGTAAAATGCCGACAATAAGACCAGTTTGTTTTGAAGCTTCTCGTATGTTTTTTAAGATTTGTGAGTGGTATGCATAAGTTCCATGACTGAAGTTAAGTCTAAAAACATTCACTCCAGCATGGATAAGTTCAGTGATCTTTTGCAAACTCTCAGACGCAGGTCCGAGAGTCGCGATAATTTTTGTGCGTTTTTTCAAACTACTTGTTACCTACAAAGACACACATATCAACTAAACGGCTTGAGTAACCCCATTCGTTGTCATACCATGCAAGCACTTTTACAGTTTTTCCATCTACAACACTTGTCATGTCTGGGATGTAAGTTGAGCTATATGTTGAACCTATAAAATCACTTGAAACACGTTTGTCTGTATCTATCTCAATTAGACCTGCAAAGTTTGTTTGTGCCGCTAGTTCAAATGCCGCATTTACTTCCTCTTTTGTGACATCTTTTTTAAGATTGACAGTCAAATCCACAACTGAAACATCTGGAGTTGGAACACGCATTGCGTAACCGTTGAGTTTGCCTTTGAGCTGTGGCATAACTAAGCCGATAGCTTTTGCAGCGCCTGTTGTTGTCGGGATCATATTGATCGCTGCGGCTCTTGCGCGACGCACATCACTACTGTGTTTTACATCCAAAATATTTTGATCGTTTGTATATGAGTGGATAGTTGTCATAAGCCCGTTTTCAATACCAAACGCATCATCTAAAACTTTACAGATCGGTCCAAGACAGTTTGTTGTACAGCTTGCATTTGAGATAATTGCCTCACCTTTGTACGAGTCTGTATTGATATTTAAAACATAAGTCGGAGTATCATCTTTTGCAGGAGCGCTCATAACGACTTTTTTAACACCATCTTTTAAGTAAGCTTGTGCTTTTTCAGTTGTCAAAAATGCACCAGTACACTCGATGATAACTTCTGCACCAGCTTGTCCAAAATTTAACTCTTTTGGATCACGCGTTGAAAATAATGCTATTTTTTTGCCATCGATCATAATTGTTTTGTCATCGATCACTTTTGCGTCTATACCTGTGTGTACACTGTCATATTTAAAAAGGTATTCAAGCATTTTTGGCTCAGCTGTTGTGTTGATTGCTACTAACTCTATATCATCACGCTTTGCGATTATCTTTGCTACTATGATGCCTATACGGCCTGTTCCGTTGATTGCTGCTTTAATTGCCATGATTATCCTTTTTATTTGTTTACAACTTTACCCGTATTTTATAACAATTCCATAACATATAAAATAAATATACATTATTTTTTAAACAGTATCTAGTCTGTTGAGGCTAATTTGGTATAATCACATATATAATTTTTAGGATTTCATAAAAATCTTTGACAAACGAGGCAACAATGTATATTTATATAGGTTCTTTTATTGTAATTACGGCTCTTATGCTTTATGTCATGCGTCCAAAAATCACGACGATAGTACAAACTAAGAGAGAAAAAAGAGAAGAGATAGTTGATGGCTATAAAAAGCAATTAAGAGAAGCCCTTGAAGTAATTCAAGATAATGATGAAAAAACTGCAAAAAAGGTTGCTTTGCTAAAGAAGTTTAGTGATGAACTAGCATCAAATATTTTCTTTGATGGCAATGAGATTCATGAGATCATTTTGGAACTTTCAAAAGAGGACTAAAAATGGCAGCAGTCATAGAACTGACAGATAAAAATTACACATCGTTTATAGAGAAAACAGATGCAGTCGTCTTTATAGACTTTTATAGCAATTCATGCGCTCCATGTCAAACACTTCTCTCGTTTTTACCAACTATCGCGGAACATTACAAAGATGAAGATGTCATCATAGCCAAAGTAAATTCGCCACTCAATCCAAAATTATCAGCAAAATTCATGGTAAGAAGCGTTCCTTTAACCGTAGTTGTGGGAAAAGACAAGATGGTGAAAAATGCCGAAGTAGGGCTATTAAACATTGACGGCTACTTTAAGATGATAGATAAAGAACTAGGCAAAAATAAAGGGTTCTTTTCTCGGTTTTTTGGGTGATGGAATTATTTTGAACAATAGCATATATGAATATAGTGAAGTTACGGATGAAAAGTTAAGAGAGTACATCATAGCTACACCGCAACTGCATAAATATTTCAAACTCGATTGGGATATTTTAAAGACTCGGCAGTATTGTGGGATACTCAACTTTCAAGAGGAAGATTTTTATCTGCTTCCGAAAATAAGTAACAAAGATGAAAAGCAAAATTTAGACACCTTTATTTATATGCTCATGGTTGCATATGACATCAAACTGCAAAATGAAGATATAGCTGCATGTGAAAATCAAACTCATACAATTTTGGAAGTTTTCATTCAGCTGTTTGCAAAAAAGCTGTTTCAAGAGTTTCAGTATGGGATATACAAAGAGTATATCACCGAGCAAGAGAACCTCACAACACTTCGAGGAAAATACCTCATAAATGAAAATCTCAAAACCAACTTTGTAAAAAACAAAATCTACTGCGAATATGATGAGTTTAGCATGAACAATCAGCTCAACCAGTTTTTTCTATTTGCTGTAAAATCATTACTCATGTTTGCAAAGGATAAAAGAGTTTTGATGCAGTGTGAAATCGCACTGGATGAGGTGGAATATAAAAGCTTTGATATCAACTATCTCACTATCCATTTTCACAGACTTAATAGCAGATTTAAAGAGAGCTTTGAATTTGCACTTTTACTGCTAAACAAATCCATCCCGCTCTTTGCAAAAGATAAAAAAAGTTTTGCTTTTTTGTTCGACATGAATGAGTTGTTTGAGAAGTTTATAGGGAAGATTTTTAAAGAGTTAGACCCAAGTACAAAACTCCAAAATCAGAAAAACTTTGGCAACTTACAGTTAAAACCAGACATAATAACGACAAACATGATAATAGACACAAAGTATAAAATCTTAAAAAGCAGAGATGATTTAGCTGTGAGCGATAAGTACCAGATGTTTGTTTATGGCACGAATTTTGGCATAAAAAACACGATGCTTTTGTACCCAAAACATTTGGAGCATTTCGATTATGAGCTGCGTTTAGGCAAAGACGAGAGGGAAATTGGCTTGAAGGTAAAGAGCATTGACTTGGGATGTGATGGTGGATATGGTGAGTTTGTGGATGAGATGAAAAAAAGAGTAGGAGAGTTGAGATGATTGAAGATGTAAATTATTATGCCTTGGGTGCAACATGGGATGATATCGATAAAACGAAAGATTTTGTTGAGCAAGGTATCTGGGAAAATGGATGGGATGATGGTTCAAATGAAAATATAATCAAACAAATTAAAGTTGGTGATTATATTGTATTAAAATCAAGTTATACAAGAATGAAAAATTTACCCTTTGATAACCATAACAAGAGTGTCTCTGTAATGAAAATTAAAGCTATTGGTAGAGTTGCGGAAAATCCTCAAGATGGAAAAATTCTCAAAATTAAATATGAAGATGATTTTAAACCAAGAGAAATATTTGGATTTACATATCGTAGAACAGTTAGCATTATAAATAAAGAAAAATGGCCAGAAGAAATTGAGTGGATTTTTTTTAATAAACCACAATCACATTATTATACTTTTTCTCAAAAGAATATAGGTGTAGAGAGTTTAAATATTAAAAACATAATTCTTTACGGAGCACCCGGAGTCGGAAAAACTCATAACTATAAAAACTTAATATCTATGATAGAAGAAGGCAACAGCCAAAAAGAGATATTTGATACTATCTCAAAAAATCAGCATGTAGATTTAGATAATGAAACTTTTGAAACCATAAAAAAAGAGAAAAGAGTGGAGTTTGTAACCTTTCATCAAAGTTACTCTTATGAGGATTTTATAGAGGGTTTTAGACCCAATGAAAGTGGAAATATTGAGCTGGAAGATGGGATATTTAAAAATATTGCAGATAAAGCAAAACTAAATTTAGAAGATAGCCAAAAAAATAAAAAAGAGGTAGAAATAAAATACAGTTTCTCAAAACTGTTAGATGAATTTAAAATATTTGTAGAAGATAAAATTAGTACAGATGGAACTTTTTTCTTAAAGGGAAAAGCAACAATATCAAATATAGGAAAAAGTTCTTTTTTAGTTGGCGGTTCTGTAAGTTCTGAGCAAAAATTAACTTTTAATATTCTTGAGAGAGATTATGATAATTTTAAAAATGGATTCATTAAAAGTTATAAAGATATAAAACCTACCTTTGAATCAGAAAAAGGAGTTCATGGCAATGCCCCATATCATTTTGCTTTGTATGAGAGATTAAAAGAGTTTGAAGATACTGTTTATGAAGATTCAACTCAAGAGAAACTTGAAGTTATTGAACAAAAAAACTTCTACATAATAATAGACGAAATAAACAGAGGAAATATCTCTAAAATCTTTGGAGAGTTGATAACGCTTATAGAAGAGGATAAAAGAGATATGTATGAAGTAACTCTTCCATACTCAAAAGAGAAGTTTAAAGTACCTTCAAACCTCTACATCATAGCAACCATGAACTCAACTGACAAATCAATAGCGACTATAGATATAGCATTAAGACGAAGATTTACATTTTTGAAGATGAAACCAAATGAGAGTTTAATCCTACATGTAAGAGCAAAAGAGTTGTTTAATACGTTAAATAGTTTTATTAAAGAAAAACTTAGTGAAGATTACATGTTGGGGCATAGCTATTTTATGAATATAAACGATGATGAAGATTTAGAGTTTGTAAAAGAGTACAAGATAAGACCGCTTTTAGAAGAGTATTTTTATGCAGATGATGAAAACTTTAAAAAAGCAGAAGAGATGTTAACTAATTCAAAAGGAAAAACAAATGAGTGAAGCAGAAAAAAATAGGAACGATCTTTTACATGGGATTAAGTTGCAGGAGATTATGGAGAGTTTGGTGAATCATTTTGGATTTGAAGAGTTAAGCCGTCGCATAAATGTTCGCTGTTTTTTGATAAACCCGACTATCAGTTCATGTCTAAAATTTTTGAGAAAAACACCTTGGGCGAGAACGAAAGTGGAAGAGTTGTATGTCAGAACTTTTAAAAGTTGATAAATATGATTGATGAAAAAAAGTATAGTTAAAGCATAACTGTTCTATTCTTGGATATAGTATTTTTATATCAAAAAAGGATAGCCCATGAAAAACGAGAACTTGTCGGAGTTGTTTAAAGTAAGTGCCCCAAAAGGTGCTATGTCAAGGCGTAAGGCTCTTAAGTTGATTGGTATTTCCCCTGTTGCTGCGACGGTTCTTGCATCTATGGGAAGTGGAAGTGTTACAGATGCCCAAGCAGTTGACGTCAAGGGTAAAATTCTTATAGTCGGCGGTGGAAGCGGCGCTATCATGACGCTTGCAAGATTAAACAGATCGATCTCAAATCCTGATATAACTATCATTGCTCCAAATGAAACGCATCTTTATCAACCGGGACAGGTTTTTGTAGCTGCGGGACTTATGAAGCAGGAAGATCTACAAAAACCAAATAAAGATTTTATAGCTAGTAATGTAAACTGGATAAAAGATGAAGTAGCAAGTTTTGATCCTGAGAACAAAAAAGTCACGACTCGTGGGGGTCAAGTGGTTGCTTATGACTTTATGATTGTCGCAACAGGCGTTGTAAACCGTTTTGACAAGATTAAGGGATTAAAAGAGGAAGATATCGGAACAAACGGGATCACAAGCGTTTACTTAAGCGATCTCGAAAAAGGTACGGCTCGCGGAGCGACTGCTACATGGGATTGGTATAATGATCTAAAAGCAGCGGCAAAAATTAAAAGACCGACAGTCCTCTACACACAACCCGATTCTCCCATAAAATGCGGCGGCGGACCACAAAAGATGCTTTATCTGAGTGCTGATTATTTAAAAGAAGCTGGGCTTAGTGCCGACTACCATTTTTATACTGGACTTAAAAATCTCTTTCATTTGCCAAAAGTAGATGAAGAACTTACTAAGGTGCAACAAAGTTACGACAAGATTGAAACAAAATTTTCCCACTTTTTACGCTCTATAGATGTAAAAGCGAAAGAAGCTACCTTTGTTCATGCGTATGAAAAAGAGGTGATAGATCCAGATTTCGGTGATAAATCAATGCAAAGTTTTGCTGATGAGGTTGTCGTAAAATACGATTTTATCCATATTGTACCTCCTATGACACCGCCTGATGCTCTTATGAAGTCAAATCTTCTTAATGACAAAGGGCTTGATGTAGATAAAAATACGCTTCAACACAACAAATACAAAAATATCTTCGGTATCGGCGATGTCTGTGGTATACCTATGGGAAAAACGGGGGGAACAGCTCGTCATCAAGCACCAGTCGTAGTTGGAAATCTTTTAGCAGTGATGCAGGGCAAAGAGCTTAAAGAAAATTTTGACGGTTATACTGTGTGTCCGCTCAAAACGCAGTACGGAAAGATTTTAATGGCAGAGTTTAACTATGAAGGACCAAAACCAACCATCCCATTTTTAGACTATTGGAAACCTCGTTGGATGTGGTGGGAGTTTGATCGATATATGTTAGAGTTGATGTATTGGCATTTGATGCTTCGAGGACTTTTCTAGAAATTATTTTTATTCGTCTTGAGCGAGGCAAGCTTTACATGTAAGCCTCTTTGCGGTAAAATTGCGTAAATTTTTTAAAATCAGGGTGATAATATGGCAACAATCGGTATGAGCGATATCAAGAAAAATGTGCGTTTGGAAATCTCTGACGTGCCTTATAAAGTAGTTGAATTTCAACACGTTAAACCAGGCAAGGGCGCGGCATTTGTTCGTATGAAAGTGAAAAGCTTTATGAATGGTAAAGTTATCGAGAAAACTGTTCATGCAGGTGATAAATTTGAAGTTCCTATAATTGAATACAAGACTATGCAGTATCTTTATGATGATGGCGAAATGCTTCAGTTTATGGATAACGATACTTACGATCAAATCGGTTTGACGTATGAGCAGTGTGATGATGCTATGAAATGGTTGAAAGACGGGATTAACGTAGATATGATTTTTTATAAAAATGATGCTATCTCTGTAAGTGCTCCTGAAACTATGGAACTTCTTATCACTGACACGCCTCCAAACTTCAAAGGTGATACATCAAGTGGAAGTAGAAAGCCTGCAACTTTAGAGACTGGTGCGGTTGTTCAAGTTCCTTACCATATTTTAGAGGGTGACACTATCAAAGTAAACACTGTTGATGGCGAGTATCTAGAAAAAGTAAAATAATCTTTTTAAGGGAGATCTGATGGCCGTAGTTTTAGTAGCTTTAGCAACTGGTTTTGAAGAGATCGAAGCTGTCTCTATCATCGACACTGTAAGACGTTCAGGTATAATAGAGGTGATCATCGCTTCTGTGGACACAGATGGTGAAGTTTGTGGAGCTCACGGTATCACGATCAAAACTGACAAAAGTATCAACGATGTTACTGCGGATATGATCGATATGATCGTACTTCCCGGCGGTTGGGGTGGTACAAAAATCCTAGCAGAACATGAAAAAGTACAGTCACTCTTAAAAGAGATGGATATTAAAGGTAAACATATCGGCGCAATCTGTGCGGCTCCGTTTGCGCTTGACAAAGCAGGTGTCTTAAAAGAGAAATATACGTGTTATCCATCTGTAGAAGAACAAATAGGTAATAACGGTTATGATGCAACAAAAAAAGTTATAAGCGATAAAAATATTCTTACTTCACGAGGCCCTGCGACTGCCATCTGTTTTGGACTTGAAATCGTCAAGATTCTTGTCGGTGAAGAGATAAAACAAAATGTCAAAGAAGGGCTTTTAGCCGATTTTTGCTAAAAAATCTTCTTACATGTAAGAGTTTCTTTTCTTATATGTCATATTCTAAAATCTAAACTATAAAATAAAATCTTTTCAAATCCTCCTAGATAAGCCTTCTTCTTGTGTAACTCATCGAAATTTTCACCTGTTTCAAAAAAACAATTGATAAAATTTGCTTATATATCAAAAAGTTATCAAACATTTCAGGAAAAAGCAAAGTTATCTGTTATACAATTCTTGTCTAATCTTCAAAATTACATGGATTTTGGAGTACATAAACGTTACATGTAAATAATATAAAAAAGGATTCAAATGATAAAAAGAGTTTTAGGTGCAGCTTTTGCACTAGCTATGGTTTTAACGATGAGTGGATGTTCAACAATGCATATGGGTTGGACAGCGGTAACAAAGGCACATACTTTAGATGATGGTGCTATGCCAGCGTACGATGCTATGTTTTCAAAAGTTGCTGAGTATGGTGACCCAGCACGTGCGATGATGAAAGAGTGGAAAGTTGATAAAAATGTAAAAGGTGATGATGTAAAAGAATCAATTACTGCACTTGCTGAAGAGTATAATATGCGTTTAACTGGTTATGTGAAAATGTATACTAAAGATGATGCTGCACCAACTGAAGTAAAAGAAGCAAGAATTTGGTCTTTATGTAATCTTACAACTGCAAAAGTGTTCTTGAACTATTCTCGTTACTACGGTGGTTTTATGCCATGTAGAATTATGTATATTCAATACGGAAATGGTGATGCATACCTTATCAGTATGGATATGACACTTGCGATTTATGGTGGGCATACACTTCCAAAAGATATGCTAGACTCTGCTGTCTTAGTTAAAAAAGCTATGGAAGAGATTCCTGCAAGAGCTGCAAAAGGCGATTTCTAATCACCTCTTAATAACTGCCCTTTTTGGGCGGTTCTTCTTCGCCTTCATTTTATTTTACTCATTTTTCAGTACATCTATTTTATAATCTACCGTTATTAAAACTTTTATACAGGCAGGTCATATGAAAAGTATTTTGTTTTTTCTATTTTTTCAATTAATTGCATTTGCAGAAAATCAAACTTTTGTCGATACCCAAACACATCTAGAGTGGGAAGATACAGCGCATGTAGAAGCTGATGAAAAGATACTGAAAATGTCTAAAAGCTACTGTAGTACTCTTGAGTTAGAGGGACATGGTGATTGGCGTATGCCGACGAGAAAAGAACTTTTAAGCATTACAGATATGGTGCAACATCCTACAGTTGCTAGAAAATTCAAATTTGGTACAAAAGGTGAGTATTGGACAGGTGAGGATTATGAAGAAGATGATACTTTAGCTTGGCTTGTATATATGCAGTACGCCCATACTTATACGGATGACAAATGTGAAACTGCACAAGTCAGATGTGTTCGTGACCATCGTTAAGTAAGCTCTGTTTTAAACCTAGATTTTATCTTATCTCACTATAATAAAAAATACTAATCTTTTTTTATAGGCAGTTATTTTGAGCAAAAAACCCGCTTTTACCCATCTTCATCTCCATACAGAATATTCACTCCTTGATGGTGCAAATAAAATATCAAATCTTGTAGAACGTGCCAAAGAACTTGGCATGACTTCCATCGCTATGACAGATCATGGCAATATGTTTGGTGCTATTGATTTTTATCATCAGATGAAAGCCGCAGGTTTAAAACCCATAATCGGGATGGAAGGCTATATCCATAATGGTGAAGAGATAGATGATAAGTCTACAAAACAGCGTTTTCATGTTTGTCTTTTTGCCAAAAATGAGATCGGTTATAAAAATCTCATGTACCTTTCATCTAAAGCATTTATAGAGGGATTTTATTATTTTCCTCGTATCAATAAAAAAGAACTTCGTGAACATAGCGAAGGGCTTATTTGTACCTCTGCATGTCTTCAAGGCGAGGTGAATTGGCATCTAAACTTACAAAATGAACGTAACGTAAAAAATGGTGCTCTTGGATATGAAGGTGCAAAAAAAGCAGCGTTAGAATACAAAGATATGTTTGGCGATGACTTCTACCTAGAGATGATGCGCCATGGCATCGGCGATCAGATGTTTATAGATGAACAAGTTTTACGTCTTGGACGAGAACTAGATATCAAGATAGTCGCAACAAATGACACTCACTATACTTACCCTGGTGATGCTCAGTATCATGAAGCATTTATGTGTATTGGGATGAATAAACTCTACGATGATCCAAAACGTATGCGCCACTCTGTGCATGAGTTTTACCTCAAATCTCCTGAACAGATGGCACGTTTGTTTGCGGACATCCCCGAAGCTTTGGAACATACGCAAGAGATCGTAGAAAAGTGCCAGCTAGAACTTAAACTCGGTGATCCAACTCCTCCAAACTTTAAATTTACGCCTGAATATTCTAAAAATGACGGCTTAACTATAGACAATGCAGAAGATGAACCTTTGCCTAGTGATGCTTCAAAAGATGAAAAAAGAGCTTGGAAAAGTGCGTCAGATAAAAATGATGCAGAGTATTTTATCTTTTGTTGTCGCAATGGACTCCAAAAGCGTTTAGTTCATGTGGCACAAGAAAAACATGAAGAGTACAAAGCAAGATTAGAGTTTGAGATGGATGTTATCAACTCTATGAAATTTCCGGGATATATGCTAATCGTTTGGGATTTCGTAAAAGTCGCAAAAGAGATGGGCATTGCTGTTGGGCCTGGACGTGGATCTGCGGCTGGAAGTTTGGTCGCATACTCTTTAGAGATCACGGATATTGATCCTATCAAATATGATCTGCTTTTTGAGCGTTTTTTAAATCCTGAACGCGTGAGCATGCCCGATATCGATATGGACTTTATGCAGGCGCGTCGCGGGGAGATCATCGACTATGTGGTGCAAAAATATGGACGAAATCAAGTCGCTCAAATCATCACTTTTGGTTCACTCCTTGCAAAAGGAGTTATCCGAGATGTTGCCAGAGTTCTTGATATGCCACTTTCGCAAGCTGACAAAATGGCAAAACTTATTCCAGATGAGCTTGGAATTACGCTTAACGGTAAGAGTAAGAAAGGCGAGTTTATAGAAGGTGCATACCAAAAAGAGCCAAAACTCGTAGAGATGATAGAAACAGATGCGCAAGTGGCTCGTGTTTGGGAATTTAGTAAAAAACTTGAAGGACTTAAGAGAAACTCTGGGATGCACGCGGCTGGTGTTGTTATCTCAAATGAGGAACTCTGGAAAAAAACACCTATTTATAAACCATCTGGTGAGGATACTTTTGTTACTCAGTATTCACTCAATTACCTAGAAGATGTTGATCTCATTAAATTCGACTTCTTGGGACTTAAAACTCTCGATGTTATTGATAATGCGATCAAACTCATTAAGTTTCGATATGACAAAGAGATCGACTGGCATGCGATAGATGAAAATGACCAAAAAGTGTATGATGTTATTCGCGGCGGTGATACTATTGGGATGTTTCAGATAGAGTCATCAGGTATGCAGGATTTGAACAAACGTCTCAAACCTGATAGCTTTGAGGATTTAGTTGCGGTTTTGGCACTTTACCGTCCAGGACCGATGGAGTCGGGGATGCTTGACAGTTTTATCGAGCGTAAACATGGACGTGAGGCTATTGCTTATACTTTTGATACGATGGAGCCGATCCTTAAAAACACTTACGGAGTCATCGTCTACCAAGAACAGGTCATGCAGATTGTTCAGACTATTGGTGGTTTTTCTCTTGGATATTCTGACATTATCCGCCGTGCGATGGGTAAGAAAAAAGATATGTCTGTTTACAATGACGAGTTTGCAAGTGGTGCGGCAAAACAGGGTTATGACTACAAAAGAGCTTCTGAACTCTTTGATCTTATCGAAAAATTTGCGGGATATGGTTTCAATAAATCTCACTCAGCGGCATATGCGATGATCACGTTCCAAACAGCGTGGCTTAAAACTTACTATCCAAACGAGTTTATGGCGGCACTCCTTACAAGCGAAAAAGATAACACAGACAAAGTCGTCAAGTACATTGATGAAGTCAAACATATGGGGATTACGCTCTCACCTCCAGATATTAACCATTCTCAGTTGGAATTTTCAGCAATAACAAAAGATGATCAAGATGTTATTCTCTTTGGACTTGGCGCTATCAAAGGTGTAGGAAGTGCAGCGGTTGTTACGATACTTGAAGTGATTCGAGAGGGCGGAGAGTTCACCACGATGGAGGATTTCGTTAACCGAATCGAGCCTCAAAAGGTTAACAAACGCGTTATAGAATCTGTTATAAAAGCGGGCGGATTTGACAGTTTTGGATTTTCAAGAAAAGCACTATTAGACCAAATAGACTTGCTTGTTGAGACTGCAAAAAAAGCGAGTGATGCGAAGAAAAATGCGATGGGAAGCCTTTTTGGAGATGATGCTGAGATCACAGAGGTGAGACTTGAACTCAAAAATTCCAGTGAATATGAACTCAAAGAGATTTTAGAGTTTGAAAAAAATACTCTTGGATTTTATGTTTCAGGACATCCTCTTGATTCTTATCGCCAAGAGATGGATGAGCTTACGTATTCTCTCTCTTCAGAAATTGAAAATATCGGTGATGGCTCGACGGCGATTTTTATTGGAAAAGTTGAAGAGATACAAAAAAAAGTCTCTAAAAAAGGAAATGCTTTTGGCATCGTCACATTGATGGACTTTCATGGCAATATCGAGATGATGCTTTTTTCCGATAAGCTTGAAGAATTACAGACGATGAACCTCGAAGAACCAGTCGCTTTTAAAGTCAAAGTAACCCATACAGAGATGTTTACACGTATAGCCGTTTTAAAAGTTCTTTCTCTCAAAGAGGCGAAAAAAGAGTCTAAAAAAGTAAAAACAACTGTTGTTGAAAAACCTCAGGAACTCTTACATGTAAGCATTCATCTCAACTCTGCAACAAAAGAGCTTGAAGAACTTTATGCACTTGTAAGACGACATCCGGGACGTCGCCCTTTGAAACTGAGCATCGTTTCAAAACTGCAAAATGTACTTATCGACTCGGCTATTGGCGTAGATAACAGTATTTTGGAAGAGCTGCAACAGCTAGAGTTTATCAATATTTTATAGGAGAACGAGATAATGACAAAACAAGATTTTAATGACGCACTTTTAGGTTTTTTGGATGCTTCGCCGACACCCTTTCATGTGGTTGTAAATATGAGTGGGATGTTGCTCAATGCTGGATTTATAGAACTTGATGAGAAAGAAGATTTTGATCTTATTACTGGAAATAGTTATTTCGTTGTGAGAGCTGATAGTTCGATTATCGCTTTTAACTATTATGAAGGGTTTGAGTATATTTTAGTTGGTGCGCATACCGATTCTCCAAATTTAAAGATCAAGCCAAATGCAGAGATCAAAAAAGATGGGATTACTCAGCTTGGTGTTGAGACTTATGGAGGTGTACTTTTAAATCCTTGGTTTGATAGAGATCTCAGCATCGCAGGGCGTGTGAGCTATAAAAGCGTAGATGCAAGACTCAAATCAGCACTCATCGATATGCAAAAAGCAGTGGCGATTATCCCATCTTTAGCAATTCATCTTGACCGTGATGTTAATATCTCTAAAACAGTCAATGAGCAAAATCATCTGCCTCCAATTGTCTCTACATGTAAGGACTTTTCACTCAAGAGTGAGCTGACGAAGATGATAGAAGATTGTCAAGAAGTACTTTCTTATGATCTGAGTCTGTATGACACTCAAAAAGCTTCTTATGTCGGATTTAATGATGAGTTTATTGCAAGTGCAAGACTTGATAATCTTTTAAGCTGTTATGTTTCTCTTATCACGATCTGTTCTACGCAAAAGCCGATGATGATAATCTGCTCAGATCATGAAGAGGTTGGAAGTGTAAGTGTGGGTGGAGCTGGCGGTTCATTTTTAGAGAGTGTGATTGAGCGAATGTTCCCAACTGCCGAAGCTAAAGCAAGATTTGCAAGAAGTTCTCTGCTCATTTCTGCGGATAACGCCCACGCCGTGCATCCAAACTACGCAGACAAACATGAGCCTCTGCATGCGCCAAAACTCAATCAGGGAGTTGTAGTCAAAGTAAACTCAAATCAGCGTTATGCCTCTTCGTCTGAGACTATAGCGAGATTTTTAGATACTGCTTCAAGAGTGGGTGAGCCAACTCAGATATTTGTTACCAGAAGCGATATGGCCTGTGGTTCAACCATTGGACCTATTACGGCGGCAAAGATCGGGATCGATACCATAGATATCGGTGTGCCGACTTATGCAATGCACTCCATCCGAGAAAGTGCGGGTAGTGATGATGCTTACAGCTTATACAAAATATTGCTTGAGATTTAGATGATAACGCAAGAAGAGCTTCAGCATTTAATCGAGCAGACCTACAAGATAGAGAGTAATTTTGGGGAATTGAAAGCTTCTTATAGACATCTTCAAGACACTATAGAAAAAGTTGTGGAGTTTTTGCCAAATGCGATCTGGATACTTGAAAATGATGGTAAAGTATTTTTACAAAATTCTCAAGCCAAAGAACTCTCTGAAATTTTAGTGATACTTCGTCTTGATGAAAATGATTATGAGATCAATTTTAAAGAGAATTCTTATCTTGTGCGCATTAGTAACTATCAGGATAAATATCTTATCAGCGCTACAGATATTACCGAGCAAAAACGTAAAGAAAACCTCGCAACTATGGGACAGATGGCCGCACATCTTTCTCATGAGATACGCAATCCCATCGGTTCTATTGCTCTGCTTGCTTCGACACTGAAAAAACGGGTTAAACCAGAAAATATTGCTATCGTGACTGAGATAGAAAAATCGATCTATAGAATTGAGCGGATTATTAAATCGACTTTGATGTTTTCTAAGGGTGTGAGTGCCGAGAAAAAATCATTGCATTGGAAAGAGATTCAAGACGCGTTAAATGAGATAACGACTTATTATAGCTACTCAAAAGAGATAGAGTTTCGTTTTTTAGAGGATGATTTTACCCTTTATGGCGATTTTGATCTTCTTTTGATGATGTTTTCAAATTTTCTTATCAATGCCATCGATGCGATCGAACTTGATGATGAGGAAGAGGGAATTATTGAACTCAGTTACAAGCAAGACGAAGAGTTTCATCACTTTTATATTTATGATTCTGGTGTGCCTATTGAAAATAAAAAGGCTCTTTTTGAAGCATTTAAAAGCACTAAAGTCAAAGGCAACGGTCTTGGACTGATCCTCTGTAAGCAGATAGCCACAGCGCATGATGGAGATGTTTTTTTACTTGAAAATGAAAAAAAGATCTTTGAAATTAAGATCAAAAGGTAGGAAGGTATTATGTTTAGTGTTAATACACTTTATACGCCAAACTCATCATATAAAGAGATGGTTAAACCCTATCTGCAAGAAAATTTTTCTTCAAAGCTCATTCAAGTTTTTACTCATAAGTGTGACAAAAACTTTATTGATGCGCTCATCAATGAACTGCACATATTTATGCCAGATGCCATTATCATGGGCTCTACGACAGATGGCGAGATACTTGGATCTTCTGTTTATACTGGTACGACAGTGCTCTCTTTTACTTTTTTTGAAAAAAGTCATATCAGATCTTATCGCTCCTCCTCTGAGATGAAACACAGAGATAGTTTTCAAAATGGTGCCGAGCTTGCAACATCGATAGTCTTTGAAGATACAAAAGCGGTGATCAGCTTTGCTGATGGTTTGCACATTAACGCTGATGAGTTTTTAAAAGGATTTGGCTCTATACATCCAAATACCATTATTTCAGGAGGATTGGCCGGTGATAATGCTTCCTTTAGCGGTACGTATATTTTTACAAATGAAGGAATCGTAGAAAACGGTGTTATTGCAGTTGCTCTTGATGGAAGAGATCTGAATGTTGTAACAGATTTTAGCTTCGGATGGATACCTATAGGCAAAAAAATGTTAGTAACAGGCTCTGAAAAAAACCATGTTTATACGATAGACAATCAGCCAGCCGCTGAAGTTTATAGTAGATACTTAGGAGAGGAAGCGGGGAGAAAACTTCCTGCAATAGGTATAGAATTCCCGCTTATTATTCATGAAGGCGGATACAATTATGCCAGAGCTGTTTTGGCAAAAGAATCAGACGGCTCACTGTTATTTGCTGGAAATATTCCCCAGGGCACGTATGTTCACTTTGGAGTCGGCGAGGTCAATGAGATCTTGCTTCAGTCTCATCATCTTTTAGATACGATGAATACCTATCCGGTTGAGTCTCTGTTTTCTTATTCATGTATGGCTCGTAGAAGATTTTTAAATAAAAATGCTTCTTTGGAGTTTGAGCCACTGAGTTTGATAGCACCGATAGCAGGCTTTTGTACGTATGGAGAATTTTTTCATAAAAATGCTACAAACTATCTCTTCAATCAAAGCAC
>CAISHH010000107.1 GCA_903885085.1 uncultured Campylobacterales bacterium | reverse complement strand
TGGGAAAACAGACCTTTCCATCGAGGCTATTGGCTAAAATATTAAGATATATGCCTCAAATACAATCCTTAATTCATCTGCAAACATCTATGCTGATTTTAGAAGAATTTCGAGCTGAGATTTGCAAGTGGCTCTTATGTGAAGTTTACTAGATTGATTATATCAAAATGTTTTTAAAAGAAGGGCTTACATAACATAAAGAGTTTTTCAATACTAAACTCAATTTCTATAGATATTTGATTACTTTTATGGGAAACTTTTTTACATAAAGTATATTTTTATATTTTGCTATTAAACAAAAAAATATCGATATAATCACGAAAAATTTCAACTAAAAAGATGTGAAATGAACTATAGATACATCGGTAAAACGGGGCTTCGTGTGAGTCCTATCTGTATGGGAACTATGACTTTTGGCTCGCAGTGCGATGAAAAAGAAGCTTTTAAAATCATGGACAAAGCGTATGACGCGGGCGTAAATTTTTACGACACTGCGGAGCTTTATCCTGTGCCGCCTACAAAAGAGAGTAGCGGTATCACTGAAGAGATCGTAGGACGTTGGCTTAAAACTAAACCGCGCGATAGCATCATCTTAGCTTCCAAAGTCGCTGGTGCGGCAAACGGCTGGTTTGTTCCGCCTGTTCGTCATGGACTTACTGCCATCGACAGATTTCATATCGAGCGTGCTATTGAGGGTTCACTTAAACGACTTGGCACGGATTATATCGACCTTTACCAGATGCATTGGCCTGATAATATCGTGCCAATTGAAGAATCACTTCGTGCTTTTGACTCACTTGTACAAAGTGGAAAAGTGCGTTACATCGGTACTTCAAACGACACGGCATACGGTACATGTAAAGCTTTGATGAGTTCAAAACATGAGAAACTTTCTCGCTTTGAGTCGATCCAAAATAACTTCTCACTTTTAAACAGAAGATTTTTAGATGAGCTTTCTACTTTGGCTAGAAATGAGAAGATCTCACTTCTTCCATATTCTCCACTTGCAGGCGGAGTTTTAAGCGGAAAATACAATCAAGCAAAAGAGGGTGAGGGAAGATTTTTTGAGTATATTCACTCTACAAATCCACGCAATCGACTGATGGCACAAAGATTTATGAACGATAAGACTCTCGCTTCAACGCAAAAATATCTTAAAATCGCGCATGACGCAGGACTTGATCCTGTTACGATGGCCATTGCATGGACGAAACAGTTTGATTTTGTGGCTTCGACGATTATCGGTGCAACTTCGTCACAACAACTCGATGCAAGTTTAGCTGCGATGGATCTTGTTTTGAGTGATGAGGTTTTACATGCGTGCGATAAAGTACACAGTGAAATACTTTATCCAATGGGTTGATGATGAAAAACATACTATTTACTCTTCTTCTCTCAGCGATTTTTCTTTTGAGCGGATGTAGTGTTAAAAATTACGAGATGAATGAGTCAAAGATCATCGTGATAAAATCTCCGCAGATCAAATATGGCGATCTTGGATATATCCGTGGACATGGAAATTCGCTCAAAATCGAGCTTTATGAGATGGGAAATGTCGTTAAAAGCATAGAGATAAATAATTTTATTTGTGTAGATGATGGCTGTATGCTTAAAAATGTGTTTAACAAGAAATATCTCAATA
>CAISHH010000106.1 GCA_903885085.1 uncultured Campylobacterales bacterium | reverse complement strand
GCGTGCATTTAGTATTGCAATGGCTGCGGCTTTGACTGTTATAGTCGCTTCTCAGCTTGGACTTCCTGTTTCTTCTACTCACATCGCAGTTGGTGGTGTTTTTGGTGTTGGATTTTTACGTGAGTATCTTGACCGTGGAGAATCAAAGTTTTTAGAAACTGTCAGAGGCAAGTTTAAAGCAGATAAAAAAGCGCTTGATGATATGCGCGCAGAACTTAAAGAACTCGATGCACTTGATAATAAAAATCAGCAAGATTATGAGCGAATCGTTCAACTTTTCAAAGGGATAGATGAAAAAGAGGAACTCGTAAGAATGGAGAAAAAAGAGTACAAAGGTGCGAAAAAAATCAAGTATGTAAAACGTGATGCTGTTAAAAAGATCATCGCAGCTTGGATTATTACTGTCCCTGCGTCTGCAGTTTTAAGTGCTGCCGTTTTCTTTATGATCAAAGGGATTATGAGCTAAAGCGCTCATTTCCCCACTTTTGGAGTTTTTTTTCTCTAAATCTTCCTCTATTTTCAAAATACTGCAAAAATTGTTCCAACTTTTAAATCTGTTTTAGGTTCTTTTGTCTAAAATAAAGAAAATTAATTTTGGAATATTATTTTATGAGAATCGATAAATTTTTAAACAGTGTCAATCTTACAAAAAGACGTTCTATCGCTCAGGATATGATTGCAAACGGTGTTGTGAGTATCAATGCAAAAGTAGTCAAACCGAGCAAAGATGTAGCGGTTGGAGATATCATAAGCATTGCATATTTAAGCGGAGAAAAAAAATATCAAGTGCTTTTTCTTCCTACTATCAAAGCTACTCCAAAATCTGAGCAGGATAAATATATCAAGGAGATCGCATGAATTATGAAGACTCTTTGAAAGAGTTTGAACATCTTTTTAATCATGAGCTGAGTGATGAAGAGATGTACTTACTTTTAAAAAATCTGCGTCTTGATGAATCTACAAGCGCCCAGACTATTGCTGCGGCTGCACACGTTATGAGAGAACATTCAATTCCTTTACATGTAAACCCAACAATCAAAGATAAACTTATCGATATCGTGGGAACTGGCGGAGATAAGATAGGAAGTTTCAATATCTCATCTACTGTTTCGTTGCTTGTTGCATCTGCTGGAGTTTATGTGGCAAAACATGGAAGCCGTTCTGTGACAAGTAAGTCAGGAAGCGCAGATATGTTTGAAAAACTTGGAGTAAGACTTGACCTTAGCGCACAAAACAGTGCAAAACTTTTAGAAGAAACAGGTTTTACTTTTATGTTCGCACAGAATTATCATCCTGCTATGAAATTCATTATGCCAATACGCAAGTCGATTCCTGATAAAACTATTTTCAATATCTTAGGTCCGCTCACAAATCCTGCAGGAGTAAAAAAAACGCTTTTGGGTGTGTTTGACAAATCCTTCGTTCCTAAACTTGCAAATGCCTTACATGTAAACGGTTCAACTGACGTTTTAGTTGTTTCCTCTAAAGAACATATGGACGAGATTAGTATCTCAGACATCACTTATTGTGCAAAACTTAAAAACGGTATTATCGAAGAGTTTATTCTTGATCCAATAAATTACGGGATAAAAAGAGCACCGCTTGAAGCCATTATTGGTGGTGAGGGTGAAGAAAATGCGAAGATTTTAAGAGATATCTTTAATAATCATGCCACAGATGCACAAAGAGATATCGTCCTCATAAACTCTGCGGCGGCTTTTGTCGTAGATGGAGTTGCAAGAGATTTTCAAGATGGTTTAGAGATCGCAAAAGATGCCATTCATTCAGGTCGTGCAAAAGAGAAACTGAGACAAATCATAGAAGTGTCATCAAAACTATGAGCGAGTTTATTTTAGGACTAGATGCTCTAGCAGAACTGACAAAAGAGGTGATGAGTCTGCTTCCAAATGGTGGCGTTGTTATCCTTCGCGGCGATCTTGCAGCTGGAAAAACTACTTTTGTTTCAGCTTTTGCAAAAGAGTTTGGACTCCAAGATGCGGTTACATCTCCAACTTTTTCGCTTCAACAGTGCTATGGTGAAAACATTTTTCATTATGATATTTATAACCACGGTATAGAACATTTCATAGCTCTTGGAATGCTCGAAGAACTCGAACGTGATGGCTATCATTTTGTAGAGTGGGGCGATGATACGCTTAGTAGTATTTTATTTAGTGCGGAGATTCCAGCCATCATCATAAGTATAGAAAAATTGGATGATAAAAGATTATACAAGGTAGAAAATGCATACATTAAAAGCTGAAAATCTGACAAAAAAGATCAAAACTTTGGAAATCGTGAGAGGTATGTCGCTTGAAGTAAAAAGCGGCGAGGTTGTAGGACTTCTTGGACCAAATGGAGCCGGTAAAACAACCACTTTTTATATGATTTGCGGGCTTGTCGAAGCCAGCAGTGGAGATGTCTTTTTTGATGGAGAAAACCTTTCAAAAATGCCTTTACATGTAAGAGCACAAAAAGGGATTGGGTATTTGCCTCAAGAAGCTTCTATTTTTAAAGATTTGAGTGTTGAAGACAATCTTTTAGTCGCCGCGCAAGCTTCAAAAATGAGTAAAGCCGAGCAAGAGACTCGCATCAATGAGCTTCTTGATATGTTCAACATAGAGCCGATTCGTTATCGTGATGGCATCAGCCTAAGTGGTGGAGAACGCCGTCGTGTGGAAATAGCCCGCGCTCTTGTCAATAAACCGAAATTTCTACTTCTAGATGAGCCTTTTGCCGGAGTCGATCCTATCGCCGTTTTAGATATTCAACATGTTATCAAACAGCTTGTGAGTTATGATATCGGTGTGCTTATCACTGACCATAATGTTCGTGAGACTTTGGCGGTTTGTGATAGAGCTTATGTCATCAAATCCGGCGCACTTTTAGCAAGTGGGACAAGTAAAGAGATTAGTGAAAACGCTGATGTGCGTACACATTACTTAGGGGAGGATTTCAAGTTTTAGGACTTGAGATTTTAGGGACTAGATGGCTACTTTAAGAGTTACGCAAAGTGTTGAGACAAAAAATAAACTCTCCAACACTTTGCGTAACTGGCTGCCGATCTTGCATTCAAGTCTAAGTGAACTCGGTGAAGCGATGTCTCCGTTTGTAGAGTCAAATCCTGTCGTAGAAGTGAGCTCTGGTTTTGAAGAGAATTTTGAAAGTAGGATTCCAAGAAAGCTTATCTCAAGCAGTGTGGCAAACTCCAGAACAGAGCAGATAGAAGCGCTGACCATCCAATCACGTTCTCTTTATGATGTGCTTGACGAACAACTCGAAGCGCCTCTTTTTCCAACACCCATCTCTCAAAAGATTGCTCAATTTGTCGTTGCCAATCTTGATGAAAATGGCTACTATGAGGGAGAAAGTGAGCTTTTTTGTGAAGAAAATAGCATTACTTTAGATGAGTTTGAGAAGGTGAGAAAACGGTTTATCTATGTCGATCCTGTAGGAATTGCGGCAAAAGATCTCTCAGAATCATTTTTATTTCAGCTTGAAAATACGCAGATAAGTGATAAAGCTTATGAATTGGCCGTCAAACTTATCTGTAATCTCCAAGAGATGCACACTTTTAGTAGTGATCCACACTACGGCGAGGCACTCAAAGTTATCGGTAGTTTTAAAAACCCTCCGGCAATTGAGTATCTTGAAGATTCTACTCAAGTCATCCCCGATCTGATGATCTTTTTTGATGATGAAAACGGAATCGAAGTCAAACTCAACGATAGCTACTATCCGACTATCAATATCAACACCGCTTACGGAGTTGAGCACGAATTTATCTCGCAAAAGATCAAAGAGGCGAAAAGCCTTGTAGATGCGCTGGAGATGAGAAAAGCCACGCTTTACAAAGTAGGGCTGATGATCGTTGAATATCAGTATGATTTTTTTACAGGTGGGGACATCAAGCCTTTGACTTTAAAAACTTTAGCCGATGAGTTTGGGCACAATCCCTCCACCATCTCACGTGCCATCGCAAACAAATATATTGCTTGTGACCGCGGTGTTTTTGCAATGAAAGAGTTTTTTACGACCGCGATAGATGAAGATACTTCTAATGCGGCAATCAAAGATTATCTGCTTCGCATTGTCAAAGAGGAATCATCAAAGAAACCGCTTAGCGATATGAAACTCCTAGAGATGATCCAAGATAACTTCAAAGTCACGATGGTTCGCCGCACCATCGCAAAATATAGAAAACAGCTCAATATTGCAGGTTCAAGTGAAAGAAAAAAACTCTATCATCTTGGTAGCTGACGTTAAAAAAAGACTTGATAGCGAAGTCTTAAAGCGCAATCAGCTTAGTGAAATTTCACTCCAAAAGCTCGATCCCATTATGGTTGCTCATCGTCATAATGATGAAACCATCTCTCTTATCTGCGCTCTTTTTTCTTACGGAAATGTTAAACAAATTGTGAAGTTTTTAGATTCGCTTGATTTTTCACTCTTAGAGTCAAGCGAAAAAGAGATAGAAGAAACTCTGAAAAATCATTATTATAGATTTCAAACAAGTGAAGATGTTATTGCACTTTTTATTGCTCTCAAACGTCTCAAAGAAGAGACGACACTCCAAGTGATATTTAAAAGTGGATACGCCAAAGAAAACAGCGTCATCGACGGAATAAATGAACTTATAAAAATGATGCAACAAGTTCAACCATATTCTTCAAGAGGCTATGATTTTTTGATCTCAAAAGTGACTACAAAAACAAAGGGAGCAGGGGCACTCAAGCGCTGGATGATGTTTCTTCGTTGGATGGTGCGAGATGATAATATCGATATGGGTTTATGGAGCGGAGTGGACACAAAAGATCTCATAATACCGCTTGATACACATACCTTTAAAGTTTCACAGAAACTTGGACTTTTGAAGCGAAAAACTTATGACTTGGAAGCGGCCATAGAGCTTACATGTAAGCTTAAAGAGTTTGATATAAATGATCCGCTCAAGTATGATTTTGCGCTTTATCGAATCGGGCAGGAGAAGCTTCTTGAAGTATGAGTATATATCCATAAATGGTGCTTTTATCAAACTATTTTTAGTATGGTATTGCTATAATCACGAACTTTAATTAGTAATCAAAAGAGAAGAGGTAGCAATATGAAAGGTATTATTCTAGCTGGAGGTTCTGGCACACGACTGTATCCTATCACTAAAGGTGTAAGTAAACAGCTAATGCCAATCTATGATAAACCGATGATTTACTATCCTCTTTCAGTGCTGATGCTCGCAGGTATCACTGAAATTCTCATCATCTCCACCCCAAAAGACCTTCCAAGATTTGAAGAACTTTTAGGTGATGGAAGTGATATCGGGATGAATTTTTCTTATGTCGTACAACCTTCACCAGATGGACTTGCTCAAGCATTTTTACTCGGTGAAGAGTTTTTAAACGGCGATGATGCGTGTTTAGTTTTGGGTGACAATATCTTCCACGGTCACGGACTTACAACTCTTTTATCCCAGAGTGTTAAGCACGCCCAAGAAGAAAACAAAGCAACAGTCTTTGGCTACTATGTCAGTGATCCTGAGCGTTATGGCGTGGCTGAGTTTGATGAGGCTGGAAATGTGACAAGCATAGAGGAAAAACCCTCTGAACCAAAAAGCAACTATGCAGTGGTCGGTCTTTATTTTTACCCAAATGATGTCGTTCAAAAAGCAAAACTCGTTAAACCTTCACACCGTGGAGAGTTGGAGATCACTACTTTAAACCAAGATTATTTAAATGAACAAAGACTCAAAGTTGAGCTTATGGGACGTGGATACGCGTGGCTAGATACTGGAACTCATGAGAGTCTCCTTGAAGCAAGTCAATTCATCCAGACTATCGAAAATCGTCAGTCTTTAAAAGTCGCATGTATTGAAGAGATCGCTTATGAAATGGGTTATATTTCTAAAGAAAAACTCTTAGAACTTGCAGAGCCTTTAAAGAAAAACCAGTATGGGCAGTATCTTATTCGCAGAGCTTCTCAGCCAAGAGGACTTGGAAGATGATGTTTACAAGAACTGCAATACCAGATGTCATCATCATCGAGCCAAAAGTACATGGAGATAACAGAGGATACTTTGTAGAGACATTTCGCGGGGACAAACTTGAAGGGTTTTTGGGCTATAAAATCAACTTCTGCCAAGACAACGAAAGTAAAAGTTCACGCGGAGTTTTAAGAGGTTTGCATTATCAGCTTCCTCCTCACGCTCAAACCAAACTTGTTCGAGTCATTCAAGGGCGTGTACTTGATGTGGCTGTAGATATCCGCAAAGGAAGCCCGACATTTGGCTTACATGTAAGCGTAGAACTAAGCTCAGAGAACAAAAAACAGATGCTAGTTCCTCGCGGTTTTGCTCATGGATTTGTGGTGCTTGAAGATGATACGGTATTTGCATATAAGGTAGATAACTATTACTCTCCAGAATGTGACAGAGGCATTGCCTTTGATGACGTAGCATTAAACATCGACTGGTTAGTGCCACATAATGAACTCAATTTGTCTGCAAAAGATAAAGTACAACCCAAACTTGCAGAGACAAATGATCTGTTTGAATTTGGTGTGGATTATTACTGTGTATAACATCTTAGTCACAGGTTCAAATGGGCAACTAGGTTCTGAGATAAGAGCGTTGTCGTCTGATTATAGCTATAACTTTTTCTTCACAGATAGAGAAAGTCTGGATATTACTAATTCAGACACGGTTAAAAACTTGATAGAAAAAAATAATATCAACACCATCATCAACTGCGCCGCATACACAGCCGTAGATAAAGCAGAATCAGATGAAGAAAATGCAGATAAGATAAACCACTTAGCTGTTAAAAACTTTGCAGAGATCGCAAAAGAAAAAGATATTAAACTCATTCACATCTCGACAGATTATGTATTTGATGGTAAAAACTTTAAACCTTATACTGAAGATGACACTACAAATCCAAACGGAGTTTATGGAGATACGAAGTTAAAAGGCGAAAAAGCATTCTTACATGGTAGCCCAAAAAACTCTATTATCATCCGTACTTCTTGGGTTTACTCTTCATTTGGAGCCAACTTCGTAAAAACGATGCTACGTCTTGGCAAAGAGAAAGAATCACTCGGAGTCATCTTCGATCAAGTAGGAACTCCGACGTATGCAAGAGACTTGGCGAAGGCGATTTTAGATATTTTACCAAACATCAAAAATGAAAAACCAGAGATTTACAACTACTCAAACGAGGGTGTTCTTTCTTGGTATGACTTTGCAAAAGAGATTATGCGTATGGCAAAACTTGATTGTCAGATAAATCCTATTGAAACATATGAGTATCCAACTCCGGCACAAAGGCCGCATTACTCACTACTCAATAAAGCAAAGATAAAAAAAGAGTTCGGCATTAGCATCCCTTTTTGGAAAGACTCTTTGGATGAATGTTTAAAAACTATGGGAGAAAGAAAATAATGAAAAAATCAATACTACTCACAGGAACAGCAGGCTTTATAGGCTCAAACTTTGTGCCATATTTTTTAGAGAAATACCCAGAATATAACTTAGTCAATTTAGACCTTTTAACTTACGCAGGAAACTTGGAAAACCTCAAAGAGTGTGAAGGCAATGCAAGATATAAATTTATCAAAGGTGATATCTGCAACCGTGAGCTTATAGAGTTTATCTTCAATGAATACGATATCCAAGGCGTTATCCACTTTGCAGCAGAAAGCCATGTAGACAACTCCATTAAAAATCCGGGAGTATTTATACAAACAAATGTCAATGGAACTTTTACGCTTCTTGACGCAGCATACAAATACTGGATGGAAAAACCCTTTACCTGGAAGCCAAAATATCAAGATTGTAGATTCCACCACATCTCAACCGATGAAGTGTATGGAACACTTAGTCTTGATCCAAGTGATTTGTTCACAGAGTCCACTCCATACGCTCCAAACTCTCCATACTCAGCGAGTAAAGCATCAAGTGACATGATCGTGAGAAGTTATCAAGAGACTTACGGTATGGACACAGTCATCACAAACTGTTCAAACAATTATGGACCAAAACAACATGATGAAAAACTGATCCCCACTATCATTAGACGTGCTTTGGCAGGTGAAAGCATCCCAATCTACGGAGATGGTAAAAACATCCGTGACTGGCTCTATGTGCTTGACCATTGTAAGGGAATCGACTTAGTTTACCATACGGGAAAAACTGGCGAAGTTTATAACATCGGCGGAAGAAATGAGAGAACAAATCTTCAAATCGTTGACGCCATCACAACTATCTTAGATCAAAGAGTTCCCAAAGGAAAAAGCTACAAAGAGCTCATCACTTTCGTAGAAGACAGAGCAGGGCACGACAGACGCTACGCCATCGATGCTACAAAACTAGAATCTGAACTTGGCTGGAAGGCTGATGAGAACTTTGACACTGGGATAGTTAAGACTGTTGAGTGGTATTTGAAGAAATATCACTAAATACTCAAATATGTTGTATAGATTGTTAGAAAATATTTTGCCAAGTTATCAAGGCGTGTAATAATGGAAAATTTTATTCTTATCTTGCTCTGCCTTGTCCTTGGCTATGCAATTCAAAAGTTTCATATCTTCTCAGAGGATGCACCAAAAACTCTCAATCAGTTTGTCATCTTTGTCTCACTTCCTGCGATGATCCTCTTGCAAGTTCCGAAGTTGACATTTTCACATGAGCTTTTTATTCCTATCATTATCGCTTGGATAGTTATGACAGTGACGGCTGTTTTGACACTCTTTCTCAGCCGTTTTTTTGGCTTTAGTAAAGAAGTGACGGGTTCTTTGATGCTCGTTTCTATCCTTACAAACTCCTCATTTTTGGGCATCCCTATCATCAATGCTTACATGGGCCAGAGTGCTTTGCCTTATATCATGATCTACGATCAGTTTGGGACTTTTATCGCTTTTGCTTTGTATGGGACTTTTATCGTTTCTTATTATTCTCATAAGAGCGAAATGAGTCTGAAAATCATCTCTTTTAAGATCATCACTTTTCCCCCATTTATAGCCCTTATACTTGCTTTATCGCTGATGGGAGTGGAGTTTGATGCAGATATTACAAAAGTATTGGCAACTTTGGCAAATACCATTGTTCCTGTTGCTCTCGTTGCTGTAGGATTACAGTTGCAACTGCGTCTTACTCGTGATGAACTTGCACCTTTTAGCGTCTCTCTTTTTATCAAACTTATCGTCGCACCGCTCGTTGCCATCGTTGTAGTGAAACTTTTTGGATGGAGTGGCGAAGTAACAAATGTTGCTATCTTAGAAGCAGGAATGTCTCCGATGATAACAGCGGGAGCGATGGCTTCCATGACAGGTCTAGCTCCAAAACTCAGCTCTTCCATCGTGGGATACGGCATATTATTTTCATTTTTGACTACAGGCGTATTGTTTAGGCTGATAGCCTAAGAAAATATATTTTATTTTTACTTTTAGTGGATATTTTTTTTGAGAATTAAAAAAATAATCATAGCAGTAGGAATTAGAATAACTAGTATTGTATTTCTATTTGAATCTGTTTCAACGCGAATACAATTAAGTATTGAGAATATTGTACTAAAGTCTTATCAACTTCATGAAATATTATTGATAATAAAATTCCAATCATAAAGACAAATATAGTACCGATAAACAAATAGATTAATGGACTTAATCCTATAATCTATATCCATCTCGCAACTATATAAGCTCGTAGCCAATTATTCATATCTTTTTCTTGTATATTAGTTAAATTTCAAAGCAGACACCCAGCCAAATATCCACTTGCAAAAGACCATTGCAAATTGTAGCCGCCGCATGGGCCATCTATGTCCATTACTTCTCCGCAAAAATATAAACCTTTTACTATCTTGCTTTGCATTGTTTGAGGGCTAATCTCTTTGAGTGAGATGCCGCCACGCGTGATCATGGCCATTTTAAAGCCATCATGTCCAGTGACTGTAAGCGGAGTTGAGATGAGGATTTTGAGAAGTTCTGAACGCTGTTTTCCCTCTAACTTTGCAAATTTCATCGAAGCCTCAGCAACGACAAGTTTACAAAGTTCACTGATAACAGAAGAGGGCAAAATGCCAAGTAAACTCTCTTCTATAGATGCATCCGGATTTTTAATTGTCTCATTTTTAAAACGGCGAAGCATCTCATCTTCATTCATCCCTTTTGTGAGATTTGCGATGATGGGAACTTCTCCAAGTTGGCTTAAAAGTGGAGTGATTTCTCGAGCAAAATCAAGTACAACAGGCCCTCGAATACCATTTTTGGTAAAGATAAGATCACCTTTGGCCTTGAGTTTATTATACTTTTTAATATCAACACGCAGTTCAACTTTTGCGATGGTATCCGCGCGACAATTATCTGTCCAACTCTCTTTTGTGGAGAGTGGCATCATTGCAGGAAAAAGTTCCGTTGTTGTGTGTCCAAGCAAAGAGGCAAGTGTGTAGCCATCACCCTCAGCGCCAAGAGTCGGGTATCCAAGTCCTCCGGTCGCGATGATGATATTTGGTGCATAAAAAGTTTCAGTTTCAGTTTTTACACCGCTTAAAAGCTTACCATCACTGAGTAGCTCAGTTACTTTTTGGGAGGTTAAAACGTTTACATGTAAGCGAGTGAGCTCATCTTCTAAGGCTGTTAAAATCGTTTGTGAACTATGTCCTACAGGAAATACGCGAAATCCATCAGGTGCATGCGTTTGAACTCCGATCTCTTTGAAAAAAGTGATAAGAGCGTTATGATCGAGTAGAGTAAGAGCATCTCGCATAAAACGGCCATTCCTTCCAAACTTAGCCATAAAATCTTCATTACAAAGGGTATTTGTAAGATTGCAACGTCCACCGCCTGTGGCTTTGAGCTTTGCGCCGAGCTTTGAAAGTTTCTCCAGAAGTAGCACTTTTTTACCATCACGTCCAGCTTTGATGGCGGCACACATTCCAGCAGCACCCGAACCTATAACGATGAGATCATATTTATTCATTCATACCCTTTAAAGTTCAAAATTGTATCCAAGAATTGTTAGCTTTGCCTTTTCTTATTGGTAAAAAGAGACTATAATCGAATACTTCATTTTTAAAGAATTCATTTTGAAAAAGCATATCACCGAGCAAACCGTTATCTTTTTTAGCGTTTTTAAGTGGATCATCCTTTCCTCTGCCACAGGAATTATGATCGGTTATTTAATGTCTTTGTTTTTAAAGACACTGCAATTTGCAGAAGAGACGCGCGGTATGTTAGAGTTTCACTACTACTTTTTACTCCCCCTTGGGCTTATGCTCACTATTTGGATCATTCGGACTTTTGATAAAAATGCTACAGGGCACGGCACTGAAAAAGTCATAGAAGCGATCCATAAAGAGGATGGATATATCAATGCAAAAGTGATTCCCGTTAAACTAGCAGCTACCGTTATTACGATTTTTTCAGGTGGTTCTGTAGGTAAAGAGGGTCCTGGAGCACAGATAGGAGCGGGAGCGGCGTCTTTTGTGGCGACACTCCTGAGATTTTCAAGACAAGATAGGAAAAAACTTGTTATTTGTGGGATTAGTGCAGGTTTTGCTTCTGTATTTGGAACGCCCATAGCGGGAGCTATTTTTGGTATTGAGGTGCTTATCGTCGGTGTGATCATGTATGATGTTCTCTTACCTTCGTTTATCGCGGGATTTGCAGCTTTTACCACAGCTCAATTTTTTGGTATTAAATACCCTTATTATGATATCAATTTTTATCGTTCTATCACTCTTGATCTTCCACTTATCGGCGAGGTTATCCTTGCTGCTATCTTTTTTGGAATTGTCTCAGACTCTTTTATCACAGTGATCAATAAAACAGAAGATTTGGTCAAAAAAATACCCTTAAATCGCTACATCATCGCTTTTGCTGCAGGTGTTATTATGGTTGGTATCACTTGGTTTTTAGGTCCGAAGTATTTGGGATTAGGTCTTGGCACCATCAATCATGCGCTAGATCCAAACTCACATATGGAAAGTACCATCAACTGGTATGACTTTATGATGAAGACATTTTTCACTTCACTTACTTTGGGAGCAGGAGGAAGCGGCGGGGTTATCACGCCCATTTTTTATGTGGGTGCGACAAGTGGTGTTTTCTTTGGCGATTTGATGGGAAATCATATAGCACTTTTTGCCGCTCTTGGCTTTGTCAGTGTTTTGGCAGGAACGACAAATACTCCCATAGCTTCTATCATTATGGCAGTGGAACTTTTTGGAACAAATATGGCAAATTATGCCGCACTCAGCGTCGTAATTACCTTCTTGATTACGGGGCACAGAAGTGTCTTTCAGTCCCAAAAAATGGCCTTTAAAAAAGCTGATAATATCAACATACAAGAAGGTGAAGATATAAAACACACCTCTATTAGTATTAATATGAAAGATATTGACAAGATTAAAAGTATGCAAGAAAAAATTGGTACAAGGCGTTTTGGACGAAATGTAAGATCTATTTTTAAGAAAACTAAAAAAGAGAAGTAACTATGGTATAATCCGACAAATTATTTGTGCTTCGGTTCACAACTGACTTCGTTTTTATTCTTCTATTTAAACATATTTTTCGTAGCCTAAATCGACACTTGTTACATGTAAGGCTTACATGTAAGATTTCCAGCGGGCTGCCCCACACAAGGTACTTTCATAATGTCATTTTCATCATTAGGGCTTAGCGCTCCTTTACTTAAAGCGATCCAAGATCAAGGCTACACGCAGCCAACACCCATCCAAAAACAGTCTATTCCAGTAATTTTGAGCGGAAAAGATGTCCTAGCGGGCGCTCAAACAGGCACGGGGAAAACAGCGGGATTTACACTTCCTTTACTTCAGATGCTAGGAGAGGAGAAAAAATCAGGTCACTATATTCGTGCTTTGATACTCACACCCACACGCGAGCTTGCGGCTCAAGTCGGTGATAGCGTTGCAACGTATGGCAAATATCTTCCATTTCGTTCAAGCGTCATCTTTGGCGGTGTGAGCATTAACCCTCAGATTAAACAACTTCAAGCAGGTCTTGATATCGTCATCGCGACTCCGGGCAGACTTTTAGATCATGTGAGTCAAAAAACGATAGACCTTTCGAAAGTGGAATTTTTAATCCTCGATGAAGCGGATAGAATGCTTGATATGGGTTTTATCAACGATATTAAAAAAGTGCTTGCGATTTTGCCAAAAAAACGTCAAAACCTTCTTTTTTCTGCAACATTTTCAGATGAGATCAAAAGACTTGCAGATTCACTTTTAAACTCTCCGGCTCTTATCGAAGTGGCAAAAAGAAATGCAACATCGGGCAATATCAAACAAACAATCCATCCAGTTGATAGAGATCGTAAAAAAGAGCTTTTGACTCACCTTATAAAAGAGGGTGACTGGAAACAGGTGTTAGTTTTTACAAGAACAAAACATGGAGCAAACAAGCTTATGGCTCAGCTTGAAAAAGATGGGATTACAGCCGCAGCAATCCACGGAAACAAAAGCCAAAACGCAAGAACAAAAGCGCTTGCTGATTTTAAAAATGGTGAAGTGCGTGTGCTTGTCGCAACTGATATCGCAGCGCGCGGGATAGATATAGACCAATTGCCTCATGTGGTAAACTTTGAGCTTCCAAATATTGCTGAGGATTATGTTCACCGCATTGGTAGAACTGGGCGTGCTGGAAATGGTGGAGAAGCGATCTCTCTTGTTTGTGTGGATGAGCATGAGTATCTTAAAGGGATTGAAAAGCTTATCAAGCAAGAGATTCCAAAACATACGATTAAAGAGTTTACGCCAGATCCATTCATAAAAGCGGAACCGATCCAACAAAGAAGCAACCAAAGAAATAATCACGCCCGACCAAAAACGGCGGCGCAACGTCCATCAAACCAAAGAAGAGGGAGATAATCCTCTTCCTACAGTCGTGGAACTGCTTTACATGTAGCGTCATCTATAACAAAAGAAGCGGTTCCGTTTGCTACTTCAGTATGGCGGAGCTTTATGGTTCCGTATACTACGATATTTTCATATGCATCTTCCATCATGACACCTTCCCCTTTTTTCGCAGTGACGAAGATCGTCTGATTTGCGGGAGATGCGGGTACGTGGATACAAGCCGCTTGATTTGGAAAAAATAAAAAAGTGCTGACACTTTCACCATCTATGTCGATAGGCACGATGTAGCCTGAGAGTTTAACCCGTTTGCCATCGATGGCTTTGTTGTTGCCACCTTGTTTGAGTGCTTCTTGCATCTGTGCGTAGATGGCTATTTCTGCTGGCGTTCCTTCCTTTACATGTAAGACTTTTTCTTTGTAAAAACTCACTATTTTTTGTTGATCAAAACTTGGATCGATAAGCTTTGACCAATCCTTTATGTCAAAACTTGGCTCACTTGAACATGCGGAGAAAAGCAGGATCAGTAG
>CAISHH010000105.1 GCA_903885085.1 uncultured Campylobacterales bacterium | reverse complement strand
ATCCTTACTATATTACTAAGGTATAAATTATTATTTCTCTATCTCCATTTAAAGCCCTTGAATAAAGGGTTTTAGTCCCTTCCTGGATTTCATAAAAATACATTTATTTTTATCTGATTGACAATGAATGAACATTCATATATAAATACGTTATCAAATAATAAAGGAGTGATCATGAAACAAGTCGATGAAAATCAAACTAAAGTTGATGCTATATTAGTAGCGTTTGTCCTGTGCGGATATTTATACTCTGGATATTACACAATGTTGTTTTTACTTACATACGATTTTTTTGTAAGACTTTATGTCTCTCCGGTACTGAGCCCTTTTTACGCCCTCAGCCGTCTGTGTGTAAAAGTCTTGAGACTTAAAAGAAAAGATATCGAAGCAGAAGCAAAAACTTTTGCTGACAATCTTGCCTTGAGCCTTCTTATCTTTATCTTGGCATCGGAATTTTGGCGAGAGCATATCATTTCAGTAACTCTTATTTTAGCCCTTGTGCTTTGGAAAGTTGTTGAAGCAACGAAGAGTATTTGTGTGGGATGCAAGTTATTTCAATTATTGCGCCGCCACAATATTGAAATCGTTTCTTTATAAAAATAAAAGGAGAACATAATGAATTTCGCAGAAAATATAACAGAGTTAATAGGCAATACACCTCTGGTCAAACTAACAGTTGCAAGCGCGAATGCGCTGGTTTTAGGGAAGTGTGAGTTTATGAATCCTACTCATTCAGTTAAGGACAGAATTGGATTCAATATGATTCAAAATGCGCTTAATGAGGGGCTAATAAACAAGGATTCTATCATTATTGAGCCAACGAGTGGGAATACGGGTATTGCACTCGCAAGCGTTTGTGCGGCACTTAAAATAAAGCTTATTTTGGCAATGCCAAGTTCTATGAGTTTAGAACGTAGACAGCTTTTAAAAGCGTTTGGCGCCGAGCTTGTATTGACAGAGCCGAGTCTTGGAATGAAAGGTGCGGTTGATAAGGCTGTAGAACTGGCAAAAGAGTATAAGAACAGTTTTATCCCTCAGCAGTTTGCAAACAAAGCAAATCCTGAGATCCATGAGAGAACAACGGCTCTGGAGATTTTACGAGATACGGATGGCAAAGTAGATATTTTTATCGCCAGTATTGGAACAGGCGGGACGATAACGGGTGTAGGCAAGATTTTAAAAGAGTATAACCCCGATATTAAAATTATCGCTATCGAACCTGAAAACTCTCATGTACTTTCAGGTGGTAAACCGGGTCCACATAAGATCCAAGGTATCGGAGCAGGATTTATCCCTGATGTTTTAAACCAAAACATTTACGATGAGATCATCCAGATTAGCAATGAAGACGCCATTAAAACAGCAAAAGAGTTGGCAAAAGATGAGGGACTTTTAGTGGGTATCTCTGCGGGAGCTAATGTATTTGTATCTTCTCTTGTAGCAAATAGAAAAGAAAACAAAGGCAAGACCATTGTCACGATTCTTTGCGATACGGGAGAGAGATACTTAAGTGCAGGACTCTATGACGATATCTCATGATACATGTAAAGAGAAGGAAAAAATAAAATGCAAGAAAAAGCATACAGGTCTGTTGTCAAAACAATTTCTTGGAGAACTATTGGAACGATCGACACTGTTGTCATATCTTACCTTATTACCGGTAGTTTAGTAATGGCGACATCTATCGGTTCCGTAGAGTTGTTTACAAAAATGACTCTTTACTATTTTCATGAAAGAGCATGGAACAAGATTAACTTAGGTAGGCATAAACCTACAAGTAATGATTATCAGATTTAGGAGATAAAAATGACAGAGATACTAAAACATTTAAATAAAAAGTTTGAGTACAAAAAAACGCAAGAAATATTGGAATATTTTTTAAAAAAGTACAAGGGGGAAATTACCTTTTCTTCAAGTTTTGGAGCAGAGGATCAACTCCTCACAGATATGATAAGCAAGATAGACAAAGATACAAAGATATTTACACTTGATACCTATGTACTTCCCCCAGAAACATATGATGTTATGAAAAAGACAGATGCGAGATATGAAATCACGGTGCAAAGTTATCAACCCACTTATGAAGAGCTACAACAGCTTTATAAGAGACAAGGGCTAAATGGTTTTTATGAATCGGTAGAAAATAGAAAAGATTGCTGTTTTGTCAGAAAAATAGTTCCTCTAAAAAAAGCACTCAAGGGGATGCGTGTTTGGATTACCGGTTTACGCGCTGAACAAAGTGTCACACGCACAGAGATGCAGCTTTTAGAGTGGGATGAGGGCAATGATATTATCAAGCTTAACCCTCTTGTCTTATGGACTCATGAAGAGGTCTGGACATATATAAAAGAAAATGATGTCCCGTACAACGAGCTTCATGATAAAGGCTATCCGAGTATTGGATGTGCTCCATGTACGAGAGCCGTAAAAGAAGGTGATGAGATCCGAAGCGGAAGATGGTGGTGGGAAAATCCCGAACATAAAGAGTGCGGTCTGCACTTTAAATAAAGGTAAAAAAGATGATAGATACAAAACAACTAACACATTTAAAACAGCTTGAAGCAGAATCAATACACATCTTAAGAGAAGTGGTTGCAGAGTTTGAAAACCCTGTGATGATGTACTCAGTGGGTAAAGATTCTGCTGTCATGCTGCATCTTGCCTTAAAAGCATTTTTTCCGGCAAAGCTTCCATTTCCTCTCTTACATGTAGACACAAGATGGAAATTTAAAGAGATGATTGAGTTTCGTGACAAAAGAGCTAAAGAAGAAGGGTTTGAACTTTTAGTACATACTAATCCTGATGGAATAGAACAGGATATCAATCCTTTTGTCCATGGTTCGGCGATTCACACCGACATCATGAAAACACAAGGGCTCAAACAAGCACTGAACAAATATGGATTTGACGCTGTTTTTGGCGGTGCTAGACGTGATGAAGAGAAAAGTCGCGCAAAAGAGCGCATCTACTCTTTTAGAGATAAAAACCATAGATGGGATCCAAAAAACCAAAGACCAGAACTTTGGAACACTTATAATGCAAGAGTCCACAAAGGTGAATCGATTAGAGTTTTTCCTCTCTCAAATTGGACGGAACTCGATATCTGGCAGTATATTTATTTAGAAGGGATCCCTATCGTTCCGCTTTATTTTGCCGGCAAACGTCCTATTGTCGAGAGAGATGGCGTGAAGATCATGGTGGATGATGAGAGAATGCCTATATATGAAGGGGAAGAGGTGAAAGAGGAGATGGTGAGATTTCGGACTTTAGGCTGTTATCCGCTTACAGGCGCGGTGGAGTCATCGGCTCAAACACTTCCAGAGATTATTCAAGAAATGCTCTTAACCAAGACAAGTGAAAGACAAGGGCGCATGATAGATAACGATTCTTCAGGATCGATGGAAAAGAAAAAAATAGAAGGATATTTTTAAGATGACAACATTAGAAACAAAAATCGCGACTGATATACAGAGCTATTTAAAAGAACATGAAAACAAACAACTATTGCGTTTTATTACATGTGGAAGTGTGGATGATGGTAAAAGTACGCTTATTGGGAGACTTTTATATGACTCAAAAATGATTTTTGAGGATCAGCTTGCGGCTATAAAAAAAGAGAGTAAAAAAAGTGCTGCAGCTGAAAATGAATTTGATCTTTCATTATTAGTGGATGGTTTACAAAGTGAACGAGAGCAAGGGATCACTATTGATGTCGCATACAGATATTTTACGACAGACAAAAGAAAGTTTATTATCGCCGATACTCCCGGTCACGAACAGTACACAAGAAATATGGCAACGGGTGCAAGTACGGCAGATTTAGCGATCATCTTGATAGACGCAAGATATGGTGTCCAAACACAAACAAAAAGGCACTCATTTATCGCCAAACTCCTTGGTATCAAACATATCATCGTGGCTATAAATAAAATGGATCTTGTTGCCTTTAGCGAAGAAATCTATGACAAAATCGTACAAGAGTATCTTAATTTTGCACAAGAACTTGGTTTAAATTCACAAATTAACCTTCTTCCTCTGAGTGCTTTGAGCGGAGACAATGTTGTCAAAAAAAGCGAAAAAACACCTTGGTATGATGGAGAAACTCTTCTTTTCTTGCTTGAAAATATAGAGATACAAAACGACAGAGATCTACAACATTTCAGATTTCCCGTACAGTATGTCAATAGAGCGAACCTTGATTTTAGAGGTTTTTGTGGCACGATTGCCTCAGGAGTGGTAAAAATTGGAGATGCTATCACCGTTTTACCCTCAGGCAAAAGTTCAAGAGTGAAAGCGATAGTGACTTATGATGGCGAACTCTCTTACGCTTATGCCCAGCAAGCCGTAACACTCACGCTTGAAGATGAAATAGATATTAGTCGTGGCGACATCATTGTCAAAAATGATGATATTCCACAAAGCGGAGATAGTTTTGATGTCAATCTTGTCTGGATGGATGAAACGCCTCTTACTCAGGGAAAGCGTTATTTTATAAAAAGAGGGTCTTCTCTTAATGTCGGAAGTATTGATAAGTTTTACTATAAAACAGATGTTAATACACTCCAAAAACAAGAGATAACTTCTCTTCATCTAAACGAAATCGCTTATGCTAAGTTGGATTTAGAAAATAAAATCGCTTATGATCCATACAATCTTAACAAGGCGATGGGAAGTTTTATCATCATAGATAGAGTTACAAACAACACTGTTGGTGCGGGGATGATAGTCAAAAAATCTGATGATGTTCCAAGCACGCACACACCAAAACACACCGCATTTGAGCTTGAACTCAAGGCATTGATAGAAAAATATTATCCCGAGCGGGACAATAATAAATAAACAGTTATGGAAAAAAAGATGAAAAAAGAAACAAAAGCGCAAAGAGTCGAAAGAATCAAAAAAGAAAAAGACGGGCTTGACGTTTTAAAAGATATACACCGTTATGCACAAACCGGCGAAGCCGTAGATCCTGAAGATATTGACAGATTTAAGTGGTATGGACTTTATACGCAAAATAGAAATCTTCAAGCAGAAGATGATGCAACTTTGTATTTTATGTTAAGAATCAAGGTGCCAAATGCACAGCTTAATTTAGAGCAGTTAAAAGTACTCTCTGAAATATCAGCCAAGTACGCAAGAGGAAGCGCAGACTTTACAACAAGACAAAACGTGCAGTTGCATTTTATCAGGGTTGCGGATCTTCCTGCCATTTTTGCACTCTTAACTTCTGTTGGACTCAGCTCCATTTTTGCCGCGGGTGATGTGCCTAGAAATATAGTTACATGCCCCGTAAATGGCATTGACCATCTGCAAATTGCCGATGTAAGAGAGATTGTTAAAGAGATAGATGTTTATTTTGATGGCAACAGAGAGCTTTCAAATCTTCCTAGAAAATACAAAGTGGGTATCAGTGGATGTCATAAACACTGTATTTCACATGAGATTCAAGACCTGAGCTTCAGTGCTACTAAAAACAAGGACAATGAAGTGCTCTTTGATGTCCATGTAGGCGGAGGGCTTGCGTCAAATAAACGAATAGCGACACATATTGGCTATGTTACCAAAGAACAAATTATCCATGTCGTCAAAGCAGTAAGCGAAATTTACAATGAAAGCGGAAATAGAGACAACCGTCATAAAGCGAGAGTTGGGCATATTGTAGAAGAGTTTGGTGTAGAAAAATTCCTTGAAGCCTTACATGTAAAGCTGGATTTTACTCTTTTACCAAGAGTTTCTCAAGAGTATACACATTACAAATATAGAGAACATTTTGGAATACATAAAAGTTTAGAAACAGATAAAAGCTATATTGGCTGTGCTGTAAATGGTGGAAGTATAGGTGCAAAAGGTCTGGAAAATATCTATAAAATACTCAAAGAATACGGTGCGACGAAGATCAAAACAACGACGACACAAAATTTTGTCATCATCGACGCACCGACGCAAAATGTGATTGCTATTGCAAATGCACTTAAGGAGATAGATATAGAGATTAACCCTTCACCCTTTAAAGCCAGAACTCTCTCATGTACTGGAATGAAATTTTGTAAGTTTGCCGTATCTGAGACTAAAGATCTCACCGACTTACTCATAAAACATCTTGAGAAGAAGTTTCCCAATTTTGAAGAAAGTATCTCTTTTAGTCTTAACGGTTGCCCAAACTCATGTGCTCATTCGCATATCGTGGATATCGGACTAGTAGGATGTAAAGTAAAAAAGGATGATGTAACAGTCTCTGGTTTTGAGCTGATATTAGGAGGCTATCTTCAGGGAGATAAAAGTAGTTTTGCTAAAAATACGGGCATAAAATTTGCATCTGAGGAAACCTTAGAGGTTATAGAAAACCTTATAAACGAATATAAAGAGAGTGGATACTCTTCATTTTATGATTTTGTATACAAAAGAAATATACGATGAATAAAGATATTTTCCGCCCTATTCTTGAAAAAAGAAAAAAAGTTTTAGATGAGATCGTGGAGAACACTATTGGTCTACATAAGAAGTATTATTTTGATTATACGGCTTCAGGACTTGGATATAGCACTGTAGAATCAAGGATACATGAGGTATTGCTCACTTATGCAAATACCCATTCCAAAGAAGCTACGATGGCAGCGCAGACCGATTTTTACTATAACGAGGCGCGCGCACAGCTTAAAAACTCTCTTGAGATCAATGATGAATTTGCTATTTTACCCTGTGGATACGGAGCTACATCTGCAATAAAACGTTTGCAAGAAATCTTAGGGATTTACATTCCTCCAGCCACACGCAAACGTTTTAGCTTACTAGAAGAAAGCATCTCTCGTCCTCTTGTCATCACAGGACCTTATGAACATCATTCAAACGAGATCAGTTACAGAGAAGCCCTCTGTGACTGCGTTCGCGTGAGAATAAACGATAAAGGAACTATCGATCTCAAACATCTTGAATCAATTCTTCGTAACTCTAAACATACTCAAATCATCGGTACTTTTTGTATAGCATCCAATGTCACAGGGATTATCACACCTTATGAAAAGATTTCCAAGCTGCTTCGCAAATATAACGCGATTGTCTGTTTTGATGCCGCGGCTTCATCAGCATATATGAATGTTCCATGCTCGCTGTATGATGCGATGTTTCTTTCGCCTCATAAACTTCTCGGAGGTCCGGGTTCATGCGGCATACTCGTCGTAAAAAAAGAGCTTATAGACAATACTTTAGCACCAACATTTGCAGGTGGAGGAACGGTAGAATATGTTGATAGAGGTAACCATAACTTTATAGATGAAAAAGAGATACGAGAAGATGCTGGAACGCCGGGGGTATTGCAGCTTGTCCGCGCGGCGCTTGCTTATCAGTTACGCAATGAAGTCGGACTTTTATGGATAAAAAAAAGAAAAAAATATTTATTACATCATCTACTTGAGGGGCTTAACAAAATTGATAATTGTAAAGTTTACGGTAATTTTAATGTTCAAAATATAGGTAATATTTCCTTAAATATACAAGGATTTGATCCCTATGCAATTTGTGAGAATCTTTCTGAGAAGTATGCTTTGCAAACGCGTGCGGGATGTTCATGCGCGGGCCCTTATGGCCATGATCTTTTGGGTATGAATGACAACAGCGACTTGCAATCTCGTCCAGGATGGCTTCGCATAAGTGTTCATTATTCGCAAAATATCGACAGTATCAATTATTTTTTAGCCTCACTCAAAGAATATACGAATAAAGCAACTTGTTAATTTTAGATTTACAACATTCCCATAGATAACTTAGCTGCATCGCTCATTTTATCTCTTGACCAAGGTGGGTCAAAAACTAGATTCACTTGAATCTCAAGATTTGGCTCATCTTCAATAAGAGAGCCTACACTTCGAACTTGATTGACAAGGAGTTCACTTACGGGACATCCTGCCGAAGTAAGTGTCATAGTCACTACGCATGTTGTTCCACCAGTTGATCTTGCACAGTCAATGGCGTAGATGAGCCCCAAATCATACAAATTCATAGGAATTTCCAGATCATAGATATCTTTTATTTTTTCTATGATTTTTTCCTTTAATGCCTCAAACTTCATTTTCTCCATCCTTGCATTGCTTTGCATAAGTATAGATAACATTTAAGAAGGCTTCTAAACCTTGCTGTCTCACAGGACTAAGTAACTCCATAACACCCATATCTAATAATCTCTTTGGATCAAAAGAAAGAATTTCATCAGGAGTACGATTATTAAAAATCTTGAGCAACATCACTAACATCCCCTTGGCTATGATAGAGTCTCCCTCAGCTTCTAAAAGTACCTTAGAATTTTTATATGTTTTATGAACCCAAGCAAGAGAAGAACAACCTTTGATGATGTTGTCATCAATCTTATATTTGCTCTCGAGAGCATCAGCTTCTTTGCCATAATCAAGAATATATTCCATCTTAGAATCTTTATCCAAAAAAAGATTCAAATCATTTTTAAACAGTTCAACTTGTTCTTGCATAGTCATAATTAATCCTCCATCGCTAATTCAAAATCCATACGGATTTTTTCTTCATATTTGGCATTTACAAGAGCATCAATTAAGATACTGGCAAAAGCTAATACTAGCATTTTTCTCGCTTCTTGAAGCTCAATCCCGCGTGAGCGCATGTAAAAAAGTGATTTTTCATCCAGTTCGCCAATGGTTGATCCATGAGAGGCTTCTAGCTCATCTGTATAAATTTCCAACTGAGGCTTGGTATACATGTGAGCACGTTGGCTCAGTAATATTGCTTTAGAATTTTGTTTTGCCTTTGAATATTTTGCGTCATGACCAACAAGAATCTTACCGTCAAAAATACCAGTCGCCCCATCTTTTAGGATTGTACGAGATTCCTGAACACTTATAGAATGTGGCTGGTTATGGTTTATATAGACAACATTCCCACTCCTTGCTTCTTTTGTTGCCAAAAGCAAATGAGATGCATTCGTTGTAGCATAATCATCCAAATCTATTTTATAAAGATGTAAAACATTCCCGCTTCCAAAGTCAAAAGTATGAAGATTCAATGTGCTTTGCCCTGCCCCGTGGTAGCGATGTGAACCGATTATAGTTGCTTCATCTAAGTATCTGTTTTGGTTGCGAATCCAACTAAGTGTGCTATCTCTCGCAATGTACGCATCTATACCATAAAGCAATAAACTCTCTTGACTTCCTTTTGTTTGGAAACTTTCAAAAACTTTTACCTGTGTATTTTCTTTTGTTTGTATTGCAATACGATAAGGTAACAATGTACTTTTTTCAGTGAAATGATGCTCTATTTCAAATGTTATATCGTTTGTCGTTTGTATATTTATAACGTTTTTACAAAGAATATGAGACATAAAGTACAAAGCATCATAATGCGTACTATCTGCCCTAAAATCATCAATAAAGCTCAGCATAACACCGCTAGGATATTCTTTGACAATACCATTTTCAATAAGAAGTTTAGTACCTTGAATCGGTGTCCTACTACTCGGTATTTTGACATTATATTCTTGTGAAAGTATCAGTTTAATGGCAAAATTACGATAATGTTCCGTTTTGTTTCCAGGGACCCCAAGCGCCTTTACTCTTTCATATAAAGGATGCTCAACATGTGCCATTTCTAAAGTTAAAGGTTCCATTATGTATCCTTTTGCACTGCCTGATATCCTTGAGACTCTAGGACATCTACAAGCTCAGGTCCGCCTGTTTTTATTATTTGCCCATCTTGCAAGACATGAATATAATCAGGATGAATATAATCTAAAATCCGTCTATAATGTGTGATGATTAAAAATGTTCTTTTGCCATCTTTCATCCTGTTTATGCCCTCTGAAACTGCTTTAAGTGCATCTATATCCAACCCAGAATCAATCTCATCGAGGATAATAACATCGGGTTGTAATATTTCCATTTGTAAAATCTCATTGCGTTTTTTTTCACCGCCGGAAAAACCATCATTAAGACCGCGTGCGATCATATCCGTATTCATCCCTAGTTGCTGTGCATGTTTTCTCATAAGTTTCAAAAATTCAGCGGCATTTGTTTCTTTTTGATCATGATACTTCTCTTTGGCGTTGAGTGCTGTGCGCAAAAAATATGCATTATTGACACCAGGCACTTCAACTGGATTTTGAAAACTGAGAAAAATACCCTCTAACGCTCTTTCTTCAGGCGGTAATTGTAAAATATCTTTACCTTTGTAAATGATTTCTCCATCCGTTACTTTGACATCATAATGACCGACTATTGCTTTGGTAAGAGTAGATTTTCCTGCTCCGTTTGGTCCCATAATGACATGAACTTTCCCCACTTCAAGAGTAAGATTTACCCCTTTTAAAATATCGTTATCGCCAATCTTTGCATGTATGTTTTTAATCTGCATCATCCTACACTTCCTTCGAGAGTTAAATTTAAAAGTTCTTTTGCTTCAACTGCAAACTCCATTGGGAGCTGTGCAAATACCTCTTTACAAAATCCATGAACAATCATAGACACAGCATTTTCTTCACTAATACCACGCTGACGCAGATAAAAGAGTTGTTCATCACTGATCTTTGAAGTTGTTGCTTCATGTTCTATTTGTGCTGAGGGATTTCGAGATTCCAAATAGGGAAAAGTGTGTGCTCCACAATTTGGGCCGATTAAGAGTGAATCACATTGACTGAAATTACGCGCTTTCTCCGCATTTGGCAAGATTTTTACCAATCCTCGATAACTGTTTTCACCCCTCATAGCAGAAATACCTTTTGAAACGATGATTGAACGGGTATTTTTACCGATATGAATCATTTTTGTACCCGTATCTGCTTGCTGGCACTTAGATGCAATTGCGACGGAATAAAATTCTCCAACAGAATTATCGCCTTTTAAGATACAGCTTGGATATTTCCATGTAATAGCAGAGCCAGTTTCCACTTGCGTCCATGAAACTTTTGAATTTTTTCCATCGCAAAGCGCTCTTTTAGTTACGAAGTTATAAATACCGCCTTTGCCGTTTTCATCGCCGGGATACCAATTTTGAATAGTAGAATATTTAATTTCGGCATCTTTTTTTATGATCAGCTCCACTACAGCGGCGTGGAGCTGATTTTCATCACGCTGGGGTGCTGAACATCCTTCATTATAAGAGACATAACTTCCCTCATCCGCAATGATAAGCGTTCGCTCAAACTGACCTGTATTTTTTGCATTGATACGAAAATAAGTGGAGAGTTCCATAGGACATCGCACATCCTTTGGTATATAAACAAAAGTACCGTCTGTAAATACAGCGGCATTTAACGCGGCAAAATAATTATCAGTTGATGGAACAACGCTAAAGAGATACTCTTGAATCATTTCTGGATAATCCCGAATTGCATCTGATATGGAGCAAAAAATGATTCCTTTTTCTTTGAGTGTCTCAGAGTATGTAGTTTTTACAGAAACAGAATCAAAAACAGCATCTATGGCAATTCCCTGAAGCATCTTTTGCTCTTCTAGAGGAATACCCAGTTTTGCATAAGCATCTAAAATACTTTCATCCACGTCATCAAGGGAATTAGGTGCTTTTTTTGGAGCAGAAAAATAAGAAATTTCTTGATAATTAATAGGAGGATAAGATACATGCGCCCAATGAGGCTCTTTCATTTTTTCCCATTTATGTAAAGCTTTGACTCTTAAATCAAACATCCATTGCGGTTCATTCTTTTTTGCAGAAATCACGGCAATAACATTATCATTTAATCCTGGAGGCAGTGTATCAGCTTCAATATCGACACTAAATCCGAGCTTATACTCTTGGGAAACAATTTTATCAACTTTCTCGGTGGACATAGGAACTCCTTAAAATTGAGTTATTTTTAAAATATATATCAAAGAGTATTTAAATACCTTATTATCTATTTAGTATGATTTATTTTTAATATAAATATAAGTGAGGTAAACATTGTATCTATGAGGGAAAAGGGAGATTAAAACCTACAATAACCACCCCATGCATCTTTCTTAAGAGATTTTAGTGGGGCTCTGATTGGTTATAAAAATAAATCACGCATTGAACATATCTTTATACAGACCTGTCGCCCACACTTTAAGAGCCTTACCGTTACTTACACCTTCATCACCTTCCCATTTTTCAGAGAGTTCAACATTGGTAAATCCTGCAAGTGTTTTCCCTTCAAATCTATATTCAGCTCGAATTGAAATTGCACGATCTGGTTTTGTAGTAACTGATGAATAACACACTGTACGTGGGGACTTCCAAGCTATATCTTTACCATCCGCAATTCTCTGTGCTATCAGTTGACCTAAATAGTGTCCTTCAGTATTTGAAGTATTACCCGATTTTGAATAACCCATAGGACGTGCATCACCTGAAACAAAAATATTTTTATTTTCTGCGCCGAGTACTTCATAGGTAAATGGATCGATGACACCCTCCATTTTATTAAATGCTGTATCTTTTGCTACACCACATACTTCAATCAGTTTACCACCACGAACATGCGGATAAAATGCAGCATCTTCAAATTTATATTCATCTTCCATTTCACTGGCAATAACTACTTTTTTATCTAAATCGATTTTCATGATTTTTGCACTCGGAACATAGACTAAATAATCTTTATATAATTCATCAAATGCTGATTGGAAGCCCTCTTTTTTGATAGTAATATCTGCATTTTCATCTAATAAGAGCACTTTTCCTGGGATCTTATTTTTCTTAAAGTAATCTGCAATGAGACAAGCTCTTTCATAAGGGGCAGGAAGACATCTATAATTACCTCCAGGTACAGTCAATATGAAATTACCACCTTTAAAGTTTTGAACTTTATTTTTTAAAGTGATATGCTCACTACCTGGAATAAATGCCGCTGGATATTCAGTACGCAATCTTTGCTCAGTAGAAATATCTACATTCCAAGGACTATAATCGTAATCTATACCTGGAGAAAGCACCAAGTAATCGTACTTAATATCACCATTACTTGTTTTGAGAATTTTTTTTGTCTTATCAATACCTACGGCAGTTGCATTAAAGAAAGTATATTTGTTTTCACGGGCAGCTTGTAAGTAATCATGTGTAAGAAACTCTAAATCAAGTTCACCTACAACATAAAGATTACTCATAGGGCAAGAAATAAATTCTGATCTACGTTCAACTAAAACGACATCCGCATTCGGAGAGAACTTCTTAGTATATTTAGCAACGGACAGACCTGACCATCCGCCACCTACTACAACTACTCGTGGACCTTTTGCTGCTGGGATAGGAGCATCTGAGCCAATGCCCACCTTTGTTTTTAAAGTTTTCATATCCGCTGATTTGGACTCTGAAGATTTTGCATACGCAAATACAGGCGTTATCGGGAGGTACACTGGCGTGAACATCGGAAGCGAATACGGCGTTACTTGCGGCTATGACACTTACGGGAGACCTTCGTCT
>CAISHH010000104.1 GCA_903885085.1 uncultured Campylobacterales bacterium | reverse complement strand
CTTTAAAACCATCTGCCCATCTACTGAGCTCTTCCCTTTCCTCTTTTTTATAGTCATCCATTATTGAAATAAAGTTTTTATGAAGTTTTTTGTCATCCAATATAGTATATAAATCCATTTTACATCCCTATATCTTGTGTATATTTACACTTTGAATAATTACTACATCCGTGACTACAACAAATTCAAAAAGTTGGTTAGGAAATTTTGAGAAAAACTCGAGGATTGCTGAATTGTTTTGTGCCAATTTTCAATCCTCCAGTAACATTTATTCTTGTCGAGTAACTTTTGTTCTTGTAAATGACAATTACGTTCTATAATCCGCGTTGATTTTGACATACTCATATCCAAGATCACATCCGTAAGCCGTGAACTTCCCATCTGCGATACCAAGATCACAGCTGATAGTAAATGCAGGAAGTTTCATAACTGCAGCGGCTTCTACTTCCATAGCTTTATCAAAATAGATCTCGCCTTTGTCGTAGACACAAAGATCATTGAAAGATATTTTTAGAGTTGATTCTTTACATGTAACGCCGCTCGCGCCAACCGTAGAAGCGATACGTCCCCAGTTAGGATCTTCGCCGTAAAGTGCAGTTTTCACCAACAGAGAATCAGATAGTGCTTTTGCGACTTTCTCAGCTTCCTCATCATTTTTTGCGCCCGTAATATTATAAGTAACAACTTTTGTAGCACCTTCGCCATCACGAACCATCTCTAGTGCGAGAAATTTCATCACTTCATATAGAGCACCTTTAAAGGCATCCTTATGATATGCGCCACTTTTTTTGTTTGCAAAAAGCATGATAGTGTCATTTGTAGATGTATCACCGTCAACGCTAATGGCATTAAAAGTCGTTTTGACCGTTTTATCAAGAAACTTTTGCATCTTGTTTTGAGGAATATCTGCATCTGTTGTGATAAAACAAAGCATCGTTGCCATCGCGGGGTTGATCATCCCAGCACCCTTTGCCATCGCGCCTATATGAAATTTACTTCCATCTTCTAACACAACTTCAAAAGCGATAGTTTTTGAAAAACTATCCGTTGTCATGATCGCTTTACTTGCGTTTTGCGGTTCTCTTTTTGTGAGATCAAATTTTTTTGCACCTGCGATGATCTTCTCTTTTGGAATTCTCACACCGATAACACCCGTGGAACTCATCACGGGATTTACAAGTCCATCAATCTCTAAAGCTTCTAAAATCTCATCAATATCAGAGATCCCTTTGGGACCTGTCATCGCATTTGCATTTTTTGAGTTAATCATGACAAAGTTTGTTTTGAAATCACCCTTGTTTTTAAAATGGCGAATCGGAGCGGCTGTCATCTTATTTGTAGTAAAAGTTGAAGCAATATCACAAACTGTATCGCTATAGATAAATGCCATATCTAGGGCATCATTGGCTTTTAAACCGGCATTGATTCCATCAGCAAAAAATCCATCGGCTGCGCAAACACCAGTGTCAATTCTATTTAAAGTATACATTATTATTTTCCTATATTGTTTTGCAGAGTATTATATAATAAAATGTGTGGAGAAATTGTTACAGAAGTGGTAAAACTCTCGAAAAGAGTTTTACAAAAGATCAGGGATTAAAATCCCTAATACTTACGAGTTTTTCTTTAGTGTGCGAAGCTCTTTTGCAGAAATTTTAATTTTTTTCGTTGTTCCATCTTCCAATGTAACACGAACAACTCTCAAGTTTGGTAAAAAACGACGTTTAGTTCTGTTTTTTGCATGAGAAACATTATTTCCACTCATTGGGCCTTTGCCACTGATAGCACATCTTCTTGCCATATCTAGGCTCCCTTGTACAAAAATTTAAGTTGCGAATTATAGCCAACCAAAACAAAACTACAACTTAAGAGGATATTTTATTGCTTTTAATTATCTATTAAACTGCAAAGAGATAAAATCGTTTGTAATAACATAGATTGGAACAATAATGGTTACACCTGAAGATATCAAAGAATACATCAAAAAAATTCCGCCTACGCCTGCTATTTTAAATCAAACTATCTTTCATGTAAATGCTGGGGATCTTAATAAAGCCGCAAGGATAGCGGAAGAGGATTTGGCTCTCAAGGCATATCTCAAAACTCTTGTCAACCGACCTATATATGGTTTTAAAAATGAGATCACTGAGCTACCGCAAATCTTTAGTATTCTAGGTGTCAATTCGGCTAAACAGTCTCTATACAACTATTTGCTCACTCTTCTATCACCGAATAAATGGGTTTTATTTAAAATGAATCAACATCTTTTTTGTGATTTACAAGCTGATTTGAGTAGAAACTGGCATAACATTCTTATTCATCTTGGTGTTGATGATAAAGATATAGAAAGTGCAATCACACTTTTGCCATCAAGCATCATCATCTGTGAAGCACTTTTTAAAGATAATATAGAAAATGTACAACTACTGCGAAGTGCGAAAAATCTCGATTATAATACTATACTCAAGCGACTTACAAAGCTTGATCTTTTTGACATATCAAAGTATATCTCTAAAGTCTGGCAGATGCCAGAATCTGTTGGGACTATTCTTTTAGCTTCATCAGGGATTAAACCATCCATGGATGCAGATCTCAATAAACTAGGCAAATGGATGCATCTTTTACTTTTTTATCAGCTTTCAAAACCTCAGTTTATCGAAGCAGGACTCAACGATTTTGTAGAGTTTAACACTGAGTATGTGATGGATATTTATGAAGATTTTATGCAATTAATGGAAGTACAATCATGAGAGCAGTCGTAAAAGATGGAATTGGAATATTTTATCCGCAAGGATTTTTAGATGGAAACAATGCACCTTCTTATCTTACGATAGAGGATATAAACGCGACTGAACATTTAAAAGTTGATATGCTTTTAGTCTCGCTCAAGAAAGTGATCTTCTTTAATCTAAACGGTTTAGACGTTTTTGTAAAACTATTACTTCGAATTCGAACAAAGAACCATATATCTGTAGGTATCTGTGATTATGATCATAAAAAATATGAAGCGATTATGACTTATTATAAAGATAGTCTCTCCTTTTCGCTCTTTAAAACCTCAAAAATTGCAGAACTTTTTTCATCTTCTTATAGCGTAAAAGATAAAACTGTTCTTTTATATAGTTCTGATCCCTCACAGCGCTCGGCATTAGCAATCGAGCTATATGACCATGGGCACAACCCCATCATTGCTCAAACAAAAGAGGAGTTTGATGAAAAATCTATGCATGAAGACACCTATTATGTCATCATAGAAAATACCAGACTTGGGCTTATGGGGCAAAAAGTTGCCACTCGCGTCACTGGAAATGCTATCATCTATACAGTTTCAGGCTTTTTAGATGCAGAAATTAGCGATACTTTCAATATCGCATATCACACCAACTCTCTCAATGTCGGTTTTAGACTTTTTATATTTGATGCCTATAAAGTGATCTCCATGAATGTTCATGCCGTAAACTTTTTAGCCAAACTCTCCTCTTCTGCTGCAGAATATAATGCGACAATCTGTTTTGTAGGTATGACCTTTGAAAAAACACCTGTTGCCTTCAAAAATGAGCTTGAAGATTCCGGTTTGATGTTTTTTGAAAATATGGACGATATTTTAAAAGACAAAGAGCTCCTTGAAGAACTCGGTGGAAGCAGTGTAGCTGTTGTTAAAAACAAGCGTTCACTCACTAAAACCATAGTTCAAGAACTTTCAGAGTTTATTGATGCTACTGTTTCCACAATAGAGATGATGACAAATGCAAAAGCTGTTAAGAAATCAGTAACGATGCAAACATTAGTTATTGAAAATATAGAAGATAAGATGGCAAGTTCTATTGGCTTTTATGGTGACATCGATGGTATGATTATTCTTATATTTCCTAGCGAGGTAGCTAAAAAAAGTTGTGCACTTCTTATTGGAGAAGAAACAGATGATGTAAATCAGATTTTAGATGCATTAGCAGAATTTGTCAACATCATCGGCGGACGTACAAAAACTTTGCTCTCAGAAAAAAAGATCAGTGTTGATATCACTCTACCGCGTACTTATGCAACGGCCCAAAGCCTCTTGGAAGTTGCATCGTCGAAAAAAGGTGTACAAGTAGATATGACTTTCAATGATGACAACTTTACATTTTTTCTTACAAGGTAGTTATAAAAACTCTTCTAAGCTTTTACTGTAGAGAGTTTTGATAAAATTTCAAAAAAATATAAAGGGCGATTTATGCTTGTAGCTCCTAGCGTACTCTCAGCTGATTTTGGTAATCTTGCACGTGATGTAAAAGCGATATGTGAAGCTGGATGTGATCTAGTTCATGTTGATGTGATGGACGGACACTTTGTTCCCAACCTTACAATCGGGCCTGTTGTTGTTTCTGCTATCGCAAAAGCAGCTACAAAGCCTTTAGATATCCATCTTATGGTACAAAACAATACTTTCTTTGTTGAACTTTTTGCGCCCTTAAAACCTGAATATATCTCTTTTCATATAGAAGAGGAAAAAAATCCTCACAGACTTATCCAAAAGATTAGATCACTCGGTATCAAACCAGCTATCGTTTTAAATCCACATACACCACCTGAGGCTATTGAATATCTCATAGAAGATCTTGATATGGTTTTAGTCATGAGTGTCAATCCTGGATTTGGAGGACAGAGTTTTATTCCAAATGTTGTTAAAAAAATACAACGTTTAAAAGAGCTTAGAGATGTTATAAATCCAAACTGTCTCATCGAAATAGATGGCGGAGTAACGAATGAGAATATAGAGATGCTTAAAGATGCTGGAGTTGATGTATGTGTTGCAGGAAGTTATGTCTTTAAGCATGACTCATTTAAAGACGCGATAGATAGCCTTCATATATGAGAACAAAGATCTGTGGCATTACCTCTTATGAAGATGCAATGGCGGCCATTGATGCTGGTGCTGATGCTTTAGGATTTGTATTTTATAAAGAATCTTCAAGATATATTAGTAAAGAAGATGCGAAAGAGATCATAAAAAAGCTTCCTCCTTTTGTTGAAAAAGTCGCACTATTTGTAAATGAAGATGCCGAAACTATTGATGAAATATGCTTACATGTAAAAGCTACTTTAGCTCAGATCCATTTTGATGCACCTCAAGAGTTGTACGCTTCTCTCAAAACTCCTTACATTAAAGTTGTACGGGCACAAACAAAAGAAGATGTTTTAAACTATGCGAATGAATACAGACTTATCGACGCGCATTGTGAGAGCTATGGCGGAGCTGGGAAACGTATCAATATTGAATGGTTTGAAAATATAGATTGTTCAAAAATCATTCTAGCTGGAGGACTTGATCCTCTCAATGTAGTAGAACTTAAAAAATATGGTTTTTATGGAGTTGATGTCAGTAGTGGTGTAGAAAAATCTCAAGGTAAAAAAGATTATCAAAAAGTAAGCGAGTTTATACAAAATGCTCACTAACTTTATTCTTGATAAAAAAAGTTTATCCAAACTATCCACTTGCGGTCTTTCATATGAAGTTATAAAGTCTCAACTTAAAAATGAAGATATAGAGTTTACCCTTGAAATGTGGCGTGCTCAGGGACTTGATATTATCCGATACAATGCACTTTATTATTATGCTACCAAGTTTTTACCGATTAAAGACACCATATTTTCTATAGTAGATGTGGAAACCAATGGCTCTAAAGCAGACAAACATCAGATCATAGAGATTGGTGCTATAAAGATTTTAAATGGTGAAATTATTGATACATTCGAAAGTTTAGTCCACTGCGAAGAGATTAATCGTCATATTTCTGAGATAACAGGTATCTCCGTTGAGGACACAAAAAATGCGCCCTCTTTAAAACATGTCATGCAGGATTTTAAAATCTTTTTAGGTGACACTGTCTTTGTGGCGCATGATGTCAAATTTGATTTTAAGTTTGTTTCTTCAATGATGGAAAAAACAGGTTTAAGCCCTATTTTAAATCGTCATTTGTGTAGTATCAATCTTGCTGAGAGAACTATAGAGTCTTACCGATATGGACTTTCATATCTGAATGATCTTTTAGACCTTCATAAAGATGCAACACATCATAGAGCTCTTTCAGATGCAATAACAACTGCAAAACTCTTTACAAAGTCTTTGGATTTAGTTGGAGGAAATATAAAAACTGCAGAAGATCTAATAAATTTTTCTAAAAATGAAAGAAGATTGAGAAGACCAAAATTTGATCCTCTCCTAAAAGTGGATGAAGAGGAGTAGATCTACTCCGAGAATTCACCTACACTTACAAGTTTATTGTAGCGCTGTGTCATTCTCTCTTCATCACTCAAAGCACGTAAATGGTTTAATTGATTTAAAAAATACTCGCCTAAAGCAGCTGCAGCTCCCTCTTTATCACGATGAGCACCGATCAGAGGCTCATCAATAACATCATCGATAAGATTCAACTCTTTTAGATCTTCACTCGTAATTCTTAGTGCTTTTGTCGCTGTTTCCACTTTTGTAGGGTCATTCCACAAAATAGCCGAACATCCCTCAGGTGAGATAACACTAAATACAGAGTAACGCATCATAGCAAGCTTATCTGCAACACCAATTGCCAAAGCTCCACCACTTCCACCCTCTCCTATAACTACAGAGACTGTTTGAGTATTAAGTTTTGAAAGTTCAAGTAAGTTTCTTGCAATCGCTTCACTTTGATTTCTTTCTTCAGCACCAAGTCCAGGATATGCACCCGGAGTGTCTATAAGCATCAATACTGGAATATGAAATTTTTCAGCCATCTGCACAGCGCGAAGTGCTTTACGGTAGCCTTCAGGATTTGGCATACCAAAATTGCGTTTGAGTTTATTTTTAGTCCCACGCCCTTTTTGCTCACCAATAACCATAACTTTTTCTTCGCCGATATATCCAAGATAGCAAACGATTGCAGCATCATCTCTAAAATGACGATCTCCGTGTATCTCATAATGATCATGCATCAAAATATTGATATAATCAAGCGCATATGGACGATCTTGATGACGCGCAAGCTGAAGCTTTTGAAAAGGAGAAAGATTTTTATAAGTTTTAGCGACCTCTTTATCAAGGTCTACTTTTAATATTTCAACAGCTTGAACATCGCGGCGCATCTCTGCACTCACGATATCTTCCTGTATTTGTTTTATTTTTTGTTCAAAATCAAGATATGTTGCCAAAAATGGTCCTTAGATTTTTTTGAAAATGACAACGCCGTTTGTACCACCAAAACCAAATGAGTTACTCATAACAACATTTAATTCAGCCGTGCGTGCTTTGTTTGGAACATAATCAAGATCACAATTCTCATCAGGAAGCTCATAATTAATAGTTGGAGGAATAATACCATCACGCATAGCCATCAAACATGTAACAGCTTCTATCCCGCCAGCCGCGCCTAAACAGTGACCAATTTGACCTTTGATTGAGCTCATCGGAGGACAGTTTTCTTTGCCTCCAAGAAGTTCTTTCAATGCCGCTGTTTCATTTTTATCATTGATAGGTGTACTTGTTCCATGTGCATTGACATAGTCAAGTTTTGGTGAACCTGCCATTTTATATGCAGCCTTCATCGCACGAAGTGGACCGTCTAGACTTGGAGTTGTAATGTGACTCGCATCACCACTTTCACCAAAACCAATAACTTCAGCGTAGATATGAGCACCACGAGCAACTGCCGTATCGTAATCTTCAAGAACAAGTGCTCCAGCGCCTTCTCCCATAACAAAACCATCACGTCCAGCATCAAAAGGACGAGAAGCATGTTTTGGATCATCATTTCTTGTAGAAAGAGCTTTCATAGCAGCAAATCCACCCACACCTGCACCCGTTACAGCAGATTCTGCTGCAACAACAAGCATACGCTCAGCACCGTTACACATAATTGTTTTACATGCCTCACCAAGAGCATGAGTGCCAGCTGCACAAGCAGTTACTGCTGAAAGATTTGGACCTTTAAGGTTATGCGCAATAGATACAAAACCACCAAGCATATTTACAAGAGCAGAAGGAATAAAAAATGGAGAGATACGACGAGGACCTTTTGTTTCAATAATAATAGAATTTCTCTCGATCGCAGGAAGACCGCCAATACCTGAAGCAGCACAAACACCAAAACGTTCATAATCTATATCATCACCAAACTTGGCATCTGCCATAGCTTCTTGTGCGGCTTTTAATCCAAGATGAATAAATCTATCTGCTTTTTTGACCTCTTTTGCATCCATAACTGTTTCAGGATCAAAATCTTTTACTTCTCCAGCGATTTTTACAGAGTAGTCACTTGGGTCAAATATAGTAATAGTGTCTATCCCGCATTTACCTTCACATATAGCCTTAAATGAAGTCTCTTTATCGTTCCCAAGTGAATTTATCATCCCTATACCAGTTACTACGACTCTTCTCATATTCTCTACTCCTCTATTTTCTGTTGTTTCAATATTCTTAGACATATTTTTATAATAAAAATAGATCTAAAAGTACTTTATAGTTGAGGCGCAAAGGCCCCAAATTGCAATTATTTGCTTTCTATGTAGTTCATTACATCTTTTACAGTTTGAATTTTTTCCGCTTCATCATCAGGGATTTCAATATCAAATTTCTCTTCAAGAGCCATAACTAATTCAACAACATCTAGGCTATCTGCCCCTAAATCTTCAACGAATTTTGAATCCTCTTTTACTTCATCTGGATTAACGCTTAGTTGTTCTACAACAACCTCTTTAATATCATCGATTAGTGCCATCATAGCTCCTATTTTTAAGTATAAAATCTTGGAATTGTAACACACATAACTTAAAAAACTAACTATTTGAGCAATTTACGTAAATTTTCTAGGCTTTGACAACTCTATTTCGACCAAGTCTTTTTGCTTCGTACAGGGCATCATCGATCCGTCGTATTAACTCCATTTCATCCTCACTATTGTGTATCGTTCCCACTCCAAAACTTGCTGTTTTTTTACCCACTGTATTAAAAGTATATGATTCTACAAGAACGCGTAGTTTTTCTGCTAATTCAGCCACCTGATTAAGAGTATTTGATGGACAAATTATCACAAACTCTTCGCCTCCCCATCTGCCTACAATATCTGTTAAACGAACATTTACTCTGAGTATTTCTGCAAACTCAACAAGAACGCTATCACCGACAAGATGTCCATACGTATCATTCACATCTTTAAAATAATCAATATCAATCATTATCAGACCCATCGGTGTGTTGTATCTATGAAAGAGATTTACTTCTGCATGTAACTTTGTATTGAGATAGCTTCGATTGTACAATTCTGTTAAAGTATCTGTAATAGAAAGTTTTTGAGCGAATTTTTTATCAGTTATATTTTGCTGAATTGCACGATACCCTTTGACTATACCAGCCTCATCAAAAATAGCTTCAATATTTGCAAATAACCAATAAACATTTTTCTGCTTATCACTATTTTTAAGCTCGCCAGACCATTTTTTATGTTTCTCTAGCTGACTCATAATCTCTTTATAAAATGATGATGAAGTATCTAAATTATATACAGTCTCGATTTTTTTTCCCATAAGCTCTAATTTTGTGTATCCAAAAAGATTACAAAAGGCAGTACTTGCTTCAGTAACGTTATTTTTCAAGTCTACTGAAATTATAATGACATATTTATCTGTCATACTTTGCTGTTCAACAAGAGCTTTCGTTTTTCTAGCAACCATTGATTGTAACTTACGTTTAGTGATAGCGAGCAAAAGTGTAAATATAATAATAAGCAATAACATCGCGAGGGCTGCATACAAATATCGTACATCAACTTTTTGTTTTTCGTTTGGATTCCATATAAAATCTTTAAGTGCTCGGTCCATATCAGACTGATTTACTTTGCCTAAGGTACGATAGATTTCACCTATACGATAAAAGCGTTCTGTGTTTGTATAGCCGATATCGACCAATGTCGGTACCATCATATTACGTGTGACTTCAGCTTCATGTTTTAAATGTTCAACTGAGTTTCTTGCACCATATTTACTACGTAAAACTGCGATTGCTTCATCTTCATGTTCTAGTGCATAATGCCATCCGCGGATGGAAGCCTGCAAAAATCTTTTTGCACGTTCTGGATTTGATGAAAGTTCTTGGTCAGTCGCAAACAGATTGTCTCCGTAAAAATCTATACCGTAGTTTAAAGGATTAATAATCGTAATTGGAATATGTTTTTCTGCCATCAAAAAAGGCTGATCACTCAAATATCCACTCATAACATCTACTTTTCTATCAATAAATGCCTGAGAACTAAAGTCAAGTGGAACATAAGTATAATCAGATTCTTTAATACCAACTTCATGTATCATGGCAAGTAATGGTGCATCATCTATACCTTGCTGATATGAAACTCTTTTACCTTTAAGTTCATATGGACTAAAAACATTAGATTCTTTATGAGCGATAAAGATAAGAGGACTATGTTGAAAAATAGATGCCATAACCTTCACAGGTTTTCCATCTGCTCTATAAAGTAAAAGAGCTGAATCAGCCACTCCATAAGTAGCTTCTCCATTCACAACCTGCATAATATTGTTTTTTTGAGCATTGCGTTCCAAAATGCGGACATCCAGTCCAGCCTCTTTATAAAACCCTTTTTCCAGCGCCATGTAATAGCCAGCGAACTGAAACGAGCTGAACCATTTCAGCTGTAAAGTAACCTTATTCGTAGGCTCATTTGCAAAAACGCTTACGAGGAGGACACAAGAAAGTAAAAAAAGACGAAAAAAGAGATTCATAATGTGATCGTACCTAAATAATATATTTTAACAAAGCAGTATACATAAATACTCCTTAGTTATTTTTTTTAAGGATATTATTTAGAAGAGTATCAATAATTTTTCATAATAATGTGTTCCGTAGGTAAGGAGGTAGTCATGAAAAAAACAGTCAAGAAATTTATGAATGTTTATGTCATAACCGCGCTTATTGGATTTTTCTCATTTTTATATATACTCTCATTTGCAGTTATTAACGGCAATATATCCAAAGGCTCAAGTGTAGAGATCAAAAGAGCCATGCTGGAAAAACAAAAGATGGAAAGAATACGAGAGAAGTGACTTTACTATTTCACTATATTTACAACTTTTAAAGTCACATAAAGTTTTTTATCTTTTTCAGCTATGGACATATCTGTGTCTATTGGCTTTTTTTCTTTGATCAAAGTACCTTGTAAAGAATGAAGCACGTGGATGTAGTTTTGCTGCATCGGAAGGGTTATCTTATTGATATGATCTTTAGCTGCCATATCAGCGAGAAGTCCTACAACGCAATAATACATACTTTTATTTATGGAACGTTGCACCATATAATCATGCATAATAGAGATATTTTTTTCTAATACCTCTTTTTCCTCATTATTTAAAAGTCTGTTGGTATGTGCTCTTTGTAAATCTTCATCAAGAAGCTCCTCAACCTCATGGTCCGTCGCGTTAATGAGCTTATCAAAATCTGGACATCTTCTTTGTAAGATAGTCATAATTTCATCATTACTAAGATGTTTTTCCAAAGTATGAGTATAAGTTTTATCTTCTATATAGTCATGATCCAATGCTTCTAAAAGCTGCGCGGCAATATCAAGATAAACATATTTATCCTCTTTATTTGTATCAAAACAAATTCCTGTATGTGAAATAATAGCCTTTGGACCTGCATATTTAATAGTCATAAAAATTCCTCTATTTAATTCTTACATGGAAAGAGTAAAAACTCTTTACGCCATATTCATTCCACCGTTTACTTTCAACGTTTCACCTGTGATATAACTTGAATGGTCTGAAAGTAAAAATGCCGTTGCTTCAGCTACTTCTTTTGCATGTCCAAAACGTCCCATAGGAATTTTTGATGTAAATGAACCTTTGACCTCATCACTTAAAATATCTGTCATCTCAGTTGCGATAAAACCTGGAGTAATGGAGTTATAACGGATGCCGCTTGATGCTGATTCTATAGCAAAACTTTTTGTCATTGCTATAACGCCACCTTTACTTGCCGCATAATTTGTCTGTCCGCCATTTCCAGTTTCGCCAACAATTGAGGAGATATTGACTATTGAGCCAAATTTTTTCTTTCTCATCACTTTCATCGCTTCACGACATCCGATAAATGTAGAGGTAAGATTTGCATTGATAACACTCATAAAATCTTCCACCTTCATGCGAAGAGCCAATTTGTCATTTGTGATACCAGCATTGTTTACAAGATAAGCAAGTTCTCCATCAGCATCCACGATAGTCTTGATAGCATCCACAAATGCATCTTCATCACTGACATCAAAACCAATCACTGCTGCAACTCCGCCAGCCTCTTCTATTAATGCTTTTACAGCATCTGCTTCTGCAGCACCACTTCTATAATTGATCCAAACTTTTAAGCCATATGTTGCCAAAACTTTTGCTATTTCCGCACCAATTCCACGACTTGCACCTGTAACTAAAACATTTTTTCCGCTAAATTTCATAATTATTCCTTAATTTTATTTCACAAAATGAAGGAAACCCTTCATTTCTAATAGTCCAAGAAAGGAACAAAGTCCCTTTCCTTTCGCTTTCGCCGCTGAGACGACTGAAGCTTGACTCCTTTGGAGTCAGAACTAAGTCTCTTTGACATTAAATCAATGCGTGATCCATCTCTACTGGCACTTCAAGATCCATCAGTTTTAAAACTGTCGGTGCAATATTATTGAGTCCGCCTGGATCAACTTTTATAACACCCTCGGCCATCACAAAACACCATACTTTTCCAACCGTATGATTTGTAAGTACATTGCCTCTTACATCTTTCATCTCTTCACAGTTTCCATGATCTGAAGTGATAACTAATGCATAATCTTTCTCTTTAGCTTTTGCCACAATACGTCCAAGCTGTTCATCAACAGTTTCTACAGCTTTTATCGCCGCTTCAAAATCACCAGTGTGTCCCACCATGTCACCGTTTGCAAAGTTAACAACAACAAAATCATAATCATCTTCCATCGCTTGCACTACAGCATCTCCAACAGCAGGAGCGCTCATCTGTGGTTGCATATCATATGTTCTTACATTTGGACTTGGAATCAAAACACGCGTTTCATTCAAACAAGGCTCATCAATTCCGCCATTTAAAAAGAAAGTCACATGCGCATATTTTTCTGTCTCTGCCGTGTGTAATTGACGAAGCCCATTTGCCGATATCACTTCAGCAAGCGTATTCTTTGGAGAATCTTTTCTAAAAAGAACAGGATAAGCAAAACTTTTATCATACTCGGTAATCGTTGCTAGATTTACGGGAATGTGCTTTCTTTCAAATCCTTCAAAATCTTTATTACCGATTACCGTTGCAAGTTCACGCATCCTGTCACTTCTAAAGTTGATAGTCAAAACACTATCACCTTCAACAAAGCCATCATAACCATCAAATGCCGTAGGTTCGATAAACTCATCCGTAATGTTATTTGCGTACGAGTTTTCTATATAGTCCTCAACGCTATAATCACTTTTTGGCGTCGCGTTTACTATCGCGTTATAGCCAGCTTTTACTCTTTCCCAACGGTTGTCTCTATCCATCGAATAGAAACGTCCGCCGATTGTCGCTATCTTCACATTATCACCAATATGCGCTTGAACTTGGTGTAAGTAAAGTGTCGCAGATGTTGGAGAAACATCACGTCCATCAGTGATAAGGTGTAAAAATACCTCTTTGCCTTGCGATGATGCAAGATCTGCTATCCCCATAAAGTGATCAATATGCGAGTGTACACCGCCATCACTCATAAGACCGATAAGATGGATTCGTTTTGATTTTTTGAGTAGATTTTTAAACTCTACATTATCTCCAAAAGTATGTTCATCGAGAGCCAAAGAGATCTTTACAAGATCTTGGTATAACACCCGTCCGCTTCCTATAGTCATGTGTCCAACTTCAGAGTTTCCCATCTGGCCATGTGGAAGTCCAACGCTTAGACCAAAAGTATCTATAAGTGAATGTGGTACGCTTTTAAAGAGTGCATCGTAAGTCGGTTTTTTAGCATTATAAAATGCGTTGTACTCTGTTTTATCGGAATACCCTATACCGTCTGTGATAACTAAAACTGCTTTTTTAGACAATCTATCCCCTTTTTATTTGTTGTTGTTGTAAAAAATATTTTAACAAAAGATTGGGACGATTATACTATAATCTCATTTTAAAATTTATTTAGGAATTTGCCTTGCTTTATTGGATACACCTACATTTTAATATTAATATACTTGGATACATCACCATTCGCGCTGGAATTGCCTTTGTTTTAGGTTTAGCTCTCACACTTTTTTTAATGCCACGATTTATCAGATGGGCAAAAGGAAGTTCAAGTGTGCAACCTATCAATGAATGGGCGCCTGAGGCTCATCAACAAAAAGGCAAAACTCCAACAATGGGTGGAATGGTTTTTATCTCTGCGACACTTTTTGCTTCGCTTTTAACTGTTAATCTCACAAATATTTATGTTATTGGAGCATTAGCAACAATTTTAACATTTGCCCTTATCGGTTTCCAAGATGATATGGCAAAGATCAGAAGCAAAGTCAATACAGCAGGTCTCTCTCCAAGAGCGAAACTTTTTGCTCAAATCATCAGTGCTGGCGGTATAGCAACATTTTTATATATCTTTGTAGAGTTTGATACCGATCTTTATCTCCCATTTATGAAAGCGCCTATTGTTGATATGGGAATCTTTTCGATTCTTTTTTGGATCATTGTTATAGTCGCTACATCAAATGCAGTCAACCTTACAGACGGACTTGATGGTCTTGCAACAGTCCCTTCCATCGCAGCACTTTCGTCCCTTAGTTTCATTGTTTATGCGACAGGTAACGTTATCTTCACAGACTACCTTTTGATCCCTCACTTTAATGTTGGTGAAGTAGTTATCATCTCCGCGGCCCTTATCGGTTCACTTGCGGGATTTTTATGGTATAACTGTCATCCTGCGGAAGTATTTATGGGAGACAGCGGTTCTTTGACGCTTGGTGCATTTATTGCTTATATGGCTATCATCTCTAAAGTAGAGATCTTACTTTTACTGATCGGGCTTATCTTTGTTATTGAAACGCTTTCGGTTATATTACAAGTTGGAAGTTATAAGCTCAGGAAGAAACGTGTTTTCCTTATGGCGCCTATCCATCATCACTTTGAGATGAAAAATTGGGCTGAAAACAAGATCATCGTAAGATTTTGGCTGATAGCAATCATCTCCAATCTTATCGCTATCATCACGCTAAAGATACGTTAAGATGGGTACTACTTCTCTTTTTGGCTATGGCGGCACAACCAAAGCACTTGCTTTACATGCAAAGAACCCTATTTTTTATGATGACAAAGTTATCAAACCTTTTACAGATGAAAATGGTTTCAAAGTCAAACCTTCAAGTGATTTTGATCCAAGGTACTCTGCTTTAGAGATCACCTCTCCGGGGATTCCCCCTTTTCATCCGCTGATTCAAAAAGCTGAGCATCTTATAAGCGAGTATGATTATTTTGCAGACGTGATGCCCTTTTCTGTTTGGATTAGTGGTACAAACGGCAAAACGACAACGACGCAGATGATGCAACATCTTCTTCGTGAATACGGAAGTGTTGAGGGCGGAAATATTGGTGTGCCTTTAGCAAAGCTCGATCAAGAAGCGCCACTTTGGGTTTTAGAAACAAGTAGTTTCACTCTTCACTATACCAACAAAGCAAAACCAAATCTTTACGTTTTACTCCCGCTCTCGCCTGACCATCTTTCTTGGCATGGAGATATGCAAGGATATATTGATGATAAGTTCAAACCCGTCAAAATGATGAAAGACGGTGAGATTGCAATCGTTCCAAAAGCCTACGAAGATGTGCTTACATGTAAAGGCAACTTCGCATGTAAAGCAAACATAATTTTTTACGAAGATGAAAACGATCTTGCCAAAACTCTTGGTATAGACTTAGAAAAAATCAACCTTAAAGGTGTATTTTTACTTGACGCACTTTTAGCTGTAGCTGTTAAAAAAATCCTTTTCAATAAAACAGATTATGAGGGAATCAACGCTTTTGTCATCGATCCACATCGTCAAGAGGAACTCTTTGATGCACAAGGCAGACTCTGGGTAAACGACACAAAAGCAACCAATCTGGACGCAACCATTGGCGCGCTTAAGCGTTATAAAGATAAACATATCTATCTCATCCTCGGCGGAGATGATAAGGGTGTAGATCTTACCCAGCTTTTTGAGTTTATGAAACCCTTACATGTAAGTGCGGGTATCAACATCTATGCTATCGGCTCAAATCAAGAAAAACTTCTCAAGCTCTCAGCTGATTTTGGACTTCCATGTAAGGGTTGCGAAATCCTTTCAAATGCTGTCAGTGAAATAGAAAAAAATCTTATGCAAGATGAAGTGGCTCTGCTCTCTCCAGCAGCTGCAAGTCTCGATCAATTCACCTCTTACGCACAGCGTGGAGACATATTTAAACAACTTGTAAAAACTCTTTAATTTTTTAATAGTGATTAATAATTAAACAAGATTAGTTTCTATACAATGAGTCCAAGTAGTATAATATCTTAGCAGATTAAACGCTATATTTACGGAGGTGTCATGTGTTAGAAAAAGAAACTGAGCTTCATAAGAAATTTTGGGAAATTTACTCCAAGCAAGATATTAAGAAAATCAAAGAGTTTCAAACGTATATGGATAAGTTCGCCGTTAACTTCAATCTTTACAAAGATGGAAACTTTATAGAAAGATCTCTCCCTTTTGATGTTATTCCTCGCATCATCTCAAAACAAGAGTTTAACAAAATAGAAAAAGGGCTCCAACAAAGAGTCCACGCACTCAACCTCTTTTTAGAAGATCTCTATAGTGATGCCAAAATTGTGAAAGAGGGGATCATCCCTCAAGAATTTGTCGAACAAGCTTCTGGTTATTTGAAAGAATTTAAAGGTTTTTCCCCTTCAAAAAAAATACGAACACATATCAATGGGATCGATCTCGTTAAAGACACAGTCAATGATGAATGGGTCATTTTAGAAGATAATCTTAGAGTCCCAAGCGGCTCAAGTTATCCACTTTCCATCAGAGATACATACAGAAAGATCTATCCAGATTTTTTTGAACAACTCAAAATCGAACCGATTAAAGAGTACCCAAGCTTTATTGCAAATGCTATGGATTATGTCAACTGTGGCGGCATCAATGTTGTTTTAACGCCAGGAAGATTCAACTCAGCTTATTATGAACATAGCTATCTTGCTGAAAAAATGAATGCTCAACTGGTCCGATCTCATGAACTTGTCGTCAAAGATAAAAAACTCTACTTCAAAAACTACAATGGTAAACTTATCCGTGTAGGTTCAGTCTACAGAAGACTTGATGATGATTTTATCGATCCAACATTTTTCAATCCCCAGAGCCTTATAGGTGTTCCTGGAATCGTCGAAGCATATCTTGCGGGTAATGTTGCGCTGATGAATGCCATTGGGAACGGTGTTGCTGATGACAAAGGGATCTACTATTTCGTTCCAAAAATGATCCAATACTATCTCGGTGAAGAACCTATTCTTAAAAATGCTCCGACGTACTTGCCATATTTTACTAAAGATAAAGAGTATATCTTTAACAATATAGAAAAACTGGTTATCAAAGATGTTGCTGAAGCTGGCGGATACGGTGTACTCTTTGGACACACTATGACAAAAATCCAACTCGATGATCTCAAAAAAATCATAGAAGCTGAGCCTAGAAGATTTATAGCTCAAGAGCTTATAGAGTTTTATGATGAGCAGTGCTATTTAAATCAGGAACTAGTTGCTAGAAAAGCGGATTTTAGAGCGTACGTGGTTATGGGTGAAGATATTAAAGTCTGGCAGTGTGGGCTTACAAGATATGCGCTTGAAGAAGGAAATTATCTTGTCAACTCATCACAAGGTGGTGGTTTTAAAGATACTTGGGTAATGGAGTTATAACATGGGACAAATAATTACAGCAAATGTAGCAACAAGCCTTTACTGGCTTGGAAGATATATAGAACGTATAGAAAAAACACTCTATCAGGTCATCAAAGCATATGATAAAGTTATTGATGTCGACAAAGATGCAGGTGTGAAGCTTTATGAGAGTTTTGGTGTAGATTTAAAATATGACAGTGCACTGGAGTTTTTGAATGTAGCTCTTACAGGTGAACATTCTTCCAATATGCTAACTCTCTCAGGCTTTGCAAGAGAAAATGCGATTATCAGCCGTAATCATCTCAACAATTCCTCTTTTGGGGAGATCATTGCTTTAAATGCTCTTTTTCAAAATACAACCAAAACTCATGTGCTTATTGACTATAAAATTATAGACGATGCTCAATCACTCATTAGTGAAATCTGGGGAGAGTTTGCAAAACGTGAACATAAACAAAACAACGATTATTTTGTCAAACTTGGCAAACTTGTTGAAGAGGTTGATTTTTATTTCCGATTTCATGAAGAGGATGAGTATTCTGAAACTATCGTAGCTGAGATTCATACTATCTTGGATATTTTATCTGGAGAAAGTATTTCTAAAACAAGCCAGCTACAAAAACAGAGTGGTACTTCTTCGGATACGATGAGTGCAATATACAAAAAAATAGACACTATTATAATTGAGTAGCATGCAAATAACAGAAATTTTTTCTTCACAGCTTCCAGTCGGTGAAAAACTTACAATAAAAAAAGGTAGGTTTGAACCCAAAGAAAGAAAGCCAGATACAAAACGTATCAGCATAGTAAGTGGAACTCACGGTGATGAGCTCGAAGGTCAGTATGTTATCTATCTGCTTTCTTCGTGGCTTCGTGAAAATACAGATACCATCAGCGGTATTGTCGATCTGTATCCGGCTGTGAATGCTTTGGGGATTGATACGATTACAAGAGGATTCCCTATATATGAGGTGGATCTCAATCGTGCATTCCCCGGTAGTAATCATGATTATCTTCCAGGACAACTTGTTCATGCTCTTGCAGAAGATGTAAAAGGGAGTGATATTGCGATTGACATTCACTCATCAAATATTTTCTTAAAAGAGATTCCTCAAATCAGAATCAATAAAGAGTTTTCCCCCTCTACTCTTCCTCTGGCAAAAAAACTCAATTGTGATTTTATTTGGATTCATGACGCTGTTACCGTTCTTGAAGCTACTTTTTCTCATACTATGAATGAGATGGGAACAAAAACTTTAGTGGTGGAGATGGGAGTCGGGATGACTCTCACACAAGTTTATGGCAAACAGCTTTTAAGCGGTATTTTAAATCTTATGAAATCTGAGGGGATCATTTCAACGGATGAAGAGTTTGAACAAAGAGAACCATTCTCCTCAGAAGTAGGAGATGTTTTTTATATCAATTCCCCATCAGCTGGTCTTTTTGTGCAATCAATTACCCATTGTGCAATTATAAAAAAAGGGGATGTCATCGGGACAATCGTAGATCCTCTAAGCGGGAAGATACACGATACCCTTTATGCTCCAAGTGGAGGTATTTTATTTACCCTTAGAGAGTTTCCTGTTGTATATGAAGGTTCACTTATTGCTAGAATTTTTGGGGAGAGTCATGAAAACAATTGAAATACTTCGAATAGACTCACTCAATCGCTCACCGCTTATCGCAGAAGGGTATCTTTTTGAAGGATCAGATCCAACAGCGCCGAGTGTTGCCATCGTAGGTGCCATGGAGGGAGAAACTATTTTACCTCTTTATACAGCTTCAAAACTTGTTGATTTTTTAAGACATAGTTTGGATGATGAAAGTAAAATAGTAGGAAATATTTTAGTGATTCCATCTGTAAATCATTACGCTTTAAATATAAATCAGCGTTTTTGGCCCCTTGATAAAACAGATATCAACACAATGTTTCCAGGTTACGGCGAGGGTGAAACGACACAAAGAATCGCTAAAAAACTCTTTGATGCACTTCAAGGTTATACCCACGGAATCATTTTAGAAACGAGAGAAGGAATCTCTACATGTATACCTTACATCAAACTTTTCGAGTCAGGCTATGAGGATCTCAAATCTGCTAAAAAGTTTGGATACAGACTCATCCACCATAAAAGCCTCAGACCTACGGATACAGTATCTCTGCAATACAACTGGCAACTTTGGGGTACGAAGGCCTACTCTATCATTTGTCCGAGTGACACAAATATTGACCTCAATACATCCAATGAAGTTTTTGATGGAATTATAAACTTCCTCAGTAAAAATAAAATAATTCAATATAAAGTTCTCTCAGGTTATGAGTCAACTATTGTAAAAAATAGGGATATTGAGATCATCAAAACTTCCAAAAGTGGAATTTTCATTCCCACGAAAAAGATAGGTACTACTATCAAAAAAGATGAAATGATAGGTAAAGTGATCCACGCTCTTGAGGGAAAAGTCACACACAGAATTTTTTCTCCATGTGATGGACTCATTGCTTGCGCATATAAAAATGGACTTATATTTGAGAATGCAGTTGCATTTCGTGTTATAAAAAGCGGTTAAATCTGCTTTTTATAACACACACTAATATTGGTTTTGACTTTGTGTTTGAGCTTGCATATATACTTTTTCTTCTTCTCGTCTCACATCCACCATCACAGAAAGATGACTCCCTCCGCTACTCATAACGACGCCTTTAAGCGGAGAAATATCATGATAATCACGTCCAGAACCTAAAAGAATATGCTGTTCATGAGGAATAATATTATTTGTAGGATCAAACTCTGCCCAACCAGCGTTTGGGATATACACACTAAACCATGCATGCGAAGCATCTGCTCCAAAGAGTTTTTCCTCTCCCTGGGGCGGTAGTGTTTCGATATAGCCGCTCATATATTTTGCAGGTAAGCCGATACTCCTGAGTGCTGAGATTCCAAATTGTGCAAAATCTTGACAAACACCTTTTCTTGTTTCAAAAGTTTTTTCAACTGGTGTAGTGATATCACTAAAGCCTGAAACAAATTCAAAATCTGTATAGATACGCTCCATCAGTTCATTGGTAGCTTCAAAAATATCTCTCTCTTTAGCAAATGATTCCAAAGCATAATCTTTAATGAGTTTTGATTTTCTTGTAATAAGTTTGGATTCATACAAAAATTGTTTCGCCTCCAAGTCATCTGCATGAAATTTTGACAAACGCTCCAATGCATTGCCAAAAGAGATACTTTTTGCTCTTAAATTATTAATTTGTTCTTTAATAATCTCTGGAAAAATTTCTACTTTTGATTTTCCAACAACACAAAGTGATTGATGCGGTTCTCGCAATAAAAGATGCATATTTTCATTTCCAAAACTATCTATAAATTCGTGAGATTCATACTCCTTTGGCGTAAACTCCATCGAAAATTCTAGGAGCTTTTGAGACAAAGATTCTTTTGGTTTCAACCTTGCAATATTATGACTAAAACTCACCGTACTTTGATAATTAAAAACTGTTTTATGAAAAATATTATAAATCATATCTACTCATCATAATGCGAAAAGTAGGTATTTGAAAACTCACTTGAACACTCCAGATATAAATCTGAAAGCTTAAGCAACATGGCGTCGAGTTTAACATATATCCCCTCATTTTTTTCTATTTTCAGTAGATTTACAAGCTGTATCGACTCAAGAAGTTTTTGCGCCTGTGCTATTGGTTTTTCATAGGAAGTAAGTTCCTCTTTTGCCTTTGGTAAAAGTTTAAACTCTTTAAGTAACTCTGCTGTCATATACGCCAATGATTTTGGAAACTGTGGATTTATAATCAAAAAGTCTACAACATTTTCCAAATTCACTGAACTTCTATAAAAAGCTCTATAGGCATTAAAACTCTCTTGTGAATTTAATATTCCCTCTAAGACATCGTGCCCTATAAATCTATCAAGTTTCAAACAAAGCATCGATCTGGATTTAGAGATTAAGAGCAGCGCTGATTCGATTTTATAGCCAACATCATAAATAATAAGCCCCTGTTCTTTAAAAACACTCTCTTTTACAAGTTCTTTGTATGCCATAAGATAGATAAGAAAATTATCTAGCTCACCCGCGACAATTAAAGTGGAATCGTTCGTTCTGTTAATAAATTCATTCCACTCTTTTTGCATCTTATCAAAAAGTTTCGAGGATTCAAAAGCCAAAATATCTTTAAGATTGATATTTGTATTGGATAACATCAAAACAGTAAAGGCAAGAGAACCGCCTCTGGAAGTATCTTTAATGACAGAGGTTATCTCTCGCATTGGGAAGATCTCAAGACTCTCATCATTGCTAACATCTAAAAATCCAGGATAAGTCATTGTCATATGCGTGAGAGCATTTTGCAAGATTACCTGAGATTCTTTAGAAGTACCAACCTCATATCTATAAAAATTAGTGATCTTTTTAACCACATGCATAATAAGGCGTGTCGTTGTAATCGCACGAGCAAGATACCTTCCAAGCCAAAAAAGATTTTCTGCTTTTGGTGTAGAGATTTTATCAATAGAGGTTTCTACATATTGAGCATATTTAAAAGAATGCGCCATAGAGATATCATCCTCTTTCCCGCCTAAGATCCAAAGATCTTTACTTGTACCACCTCTTTGCGAAGAAACAATCAGTGAATCTTTTTCTGCAGCTACTCGCACTAAACCGCCATTCATGACACTGTAATCTTCCCCTTTTTTGAGACAAAATGTTCTTACGACAGCATTTCTAGGCTCAATTGTTCCATTTTCATAATAGGGAATTGTAGAAAAAGCAACCTCTTGTTGAGCGACATATTGGTGTGGGCTTTGTAAGAGAAGAAGTTTTAAAGCTTCACGCTCTGGAAGTGACATTTTTTTGCCAAAATAGACTTGAATACTTTCGGTTCTATCGATCTTTTTTATGATCAGCTTTTCAAGATTTTCTATAACAAAATCCATCTCTTTTTTCTGACCGCACCACCATGTAGCAATCTGCGGAAGAATAAGCTTTTCTTGTAAAAAATATTCGCATATCTTTTCCATAAATGGATTAAGCCCTGCATTTTCTAAGACGGCACTACCGATTGGATTGATGACGCTGAGATTGTTTTGTCTCATCGATTCTACAAGTCCTGCAACTCCAAGTCTTGATTCATCATTGAGTTCTAGAGGATCGCAGTATCTATCATCAACTCTTCTTAAAAGCGTATTGATCTTTTTTAAGCCACTCAAACTTTTGAGCCAAAGTGAGCCGTTTTTACTGAGGAGATCATCCCCTTGAACAAGGTCTATCTCCAAAAAAGAACTGAGATATGCATGCTCAAAATAGGTTTCATTATGGGGTCCAGGAGTTAAAATCGCAGCACGTGAGAGATCTCCATCTGTGAGTTCTTCAAGCAGTTTTTTAAAATCTTCGACAAACGTATAGAGCTTCCTCGTCATAATATCTGGATAAAGATCTTTTGCAATAGAGTTCATAGTTAAGCGGTTTTCTATGGCGTATCCAAGACCTGAGGGTGCTTGAGTTCTGTCATTGATAACCCACATCTTCCCATCAGGGCCTCTTGCCATATCTGTCGCGTAAAAATATAGGTTGAAATTTTCTTTAAAGCCAAAGTCAAATACTTCAGGCGCGTAACCTTTGTGTCCATAAACAACTTCCGCTGGGATGATATTTTCTTTGATAAGCTTTTGTTCGCTATATAAATCTCTTAAAATAAGATTTAAAAGCTTTGCTCTTTGTTTCAAGCCTTTTCTTATCTCACTCCACTCCTCTTCGCAAATAACAAATGGAATAGGATCCATACTCCAAGAGCGCTGGGCACTCTTTTCATGAGTATCGTAAATATTAAAAGTAACGCCGTTATCTTCTAGATGCCAGTCGATATCACCTTGTTTCTCTTTTAAAAGATCCAAGCCTGCTTTTTCAATATCCTCGACAATATTGTTCCAATATTGCCTAACATTTTTTTTCTCATCGAATACCTCATCTATCGAGGATTCGACGATATAACTCTCAAAAATTGACATCTACTGTTTGGCCCACTTTCTTCTCAAATCTAAAGTATTTGGATACTCCAAACTTTGTGCAACTTCTTGGAAATAGAAACGTTTTGTCTCTTTATTTTTCTCTTTCGTAACAACAGCGCGTTTTGCACCGTTAACTTCGACAAGACTTTGCTGTACAACCGCAGAAGAGATATATTCTATCTCACCTTGAGAGTGATTGAAATCCCAAAAACGGTTGATACGTCTTGATTCGGCTTCATAGCTATTAACCGGAAAACTGTCATAAGTACGTCCGCCAGGATGTGATACATGATAGGTCATCCCACCGATAGAGCGTTGGTTCCATGTATCTACGACATCAAAAGTAAGCGGTGTATCTACGCCGATAGTTGGATGCAGTGCAGACCACGGCTGCCATGCTTTATATTTGATGCCTGCAACAAACTCGCCTTCTACTCCTGTGAAACTCAGAGGAATCTTCACACCGTTACATGTAAGCACATAACGCTCAGGTACAAAGTGGTTTACCTTGACTTGCACACGCTCTAGAGATGAATCCACATAACGCGCTGTTCCTTGAGAAGAGCTCTCTTCACCCAGAACATGCCAAGGCTCAATAGCCGCACGAAGTTCAAGATGAAAATTTTCTACTGTCGCCATTCCATATAATGGAAATCTAAACTCAAAAAACGGATCAAACCAGTCAAGCTGGAATGGATAACCTTCGTTATTTAAAAACTCGACGATGTCTCTGATATCCTCTTTGACATAATGCTCCAAAAGGAATTTGTCATGCAACTGAGTTCCCCAACGTACAAGTTTATGTTTATATGGTTTTTTCCAAAAAAGCGATACTAAAGTACGCACTAAAAGCATCTGTAAAAGCGCCATATGTTGGTGAGGCGGCATATCAAAAGCACGAAGCTCTAAGATACCAAGACGACCAGTGCTAGAATCCGGAGAATAAAGTTTATCTATACAAAACTCACTTCTATGCGTATTTCCTGTGATATCTGTAAGCATATGACGGAAGAGTCTGTCTGTGAGCCAAAAAGGCACTTCGCCATTTTCTGGTATCTGAGAAAATGCTATCTCCAACTCATATAAGTTTTCAAGTCGTCCCTCATCCACGCGAGGTGCTTGAGAAGTCGGCCCAATAAATGCTCCCGAAAATAGATAAGAAAGTCCCGGATGGTGTTGCCAAAAAGTAAGAAGACTTCGGAGCACTTCAGGACGACGAAGAAGTGGACTGTCTTCAGGTTTAAGCGCACCGATGGTGACATGATTTCCACCGCCTGTTCCTGTATGCTTGCCATCGAGCATAAACTTCTCAGTTCCCAAACGAGATTCTCTTGCATCATCATATAATTGGAAAAGATTTTCTGTTAAATCTTTCCACGAAGTCGCAGGCTGGATATTGACTTCGATAACACCTGGATCTGGCGTAACTTTAATACGGTCTATTCGCAGATCATGAGCTGGTTCGTACCCTTCTAAAACTACTTTGATATCAAGTTTTTTTGCAACCTCTTCGATAGAAACCATGAGATCTAAAAACGCTTGAGTATGATTGAGCGGCGGCAAGAAGATATAAAGTTTTCCATCACGCACTTCAATATTGAGCGCTGTTCTCACAAAAATGTTATCTTTTACATCTTTTGTTTTAACCATCTTTTCATAACGTGCACGTGCATCTTTTCGAAGTTTTTCAAAACCTGGAACATCGGCAAAAAGATCTGGCTCAAAGTGTAGAGGCAACTCCTCTTTTGGTTTTTGCTCTAAAGAATCCATCGGAAGTCTTAAACCCAAAGGCGAGTTTCCTGGAATCAAAAAGAGCTCTTGGCGTCTAAATTTCCATCCAGAACTTACCCATTTTGTTTCGCCAAAGTTCAGTGGAAGAACATAACCTATCTCACTGTTAAGCCCTTGGGAGAGTATTTTGGCGATGTTTTGACGCTCTAGGGAATCTTTTAGATTTACCTTTGTAGCATCCACATCGATAGGAAGTTGCGCTTCTTTCATGATGTAGTAATATGGATCTTCATACGCTTTTACAACATTTTTAGGACTGATTCCAAGCATCAATGCTAAAGTATCCATAAACTTGATCGCATCTTTGTTTGTATACGTGTAAGTTTCATTCATATCTGCAAAAAGAGAAGGATCTTTCCAGATTTGCTTGCCATCTTTTCTCCAGATGATAGAAGTCTGCCATCTTGGAATTGGCTCACCTGGGTACCATTTTCCTTGTGCATAATGAAGAAGACCCCCTTTTGTAAATGACTTGAGAAGTCTACGAGAGAGCTTATCTGCGAGCTCTCTCTTATGTTCTCCATCAGCATCCGTGTTCCACTCAGGGGATTCCATATCGTCAATGGAAACGAAAGTCGGTTCGCCGCCCATTGTGAGACGAACATCATTCTCTTCTAACTCTTTATCAACCTCAAATCCAAGATTATAGATAGCATCCCACTGATCTTCACGGTAAGGTTTTGTTACACGCGGAGATTCGAAAATACGAGTGACTGTATTGGAATATTCAAACTCAACTTCCGCTTTATCTCCAAGTCCTTCAATAGCGTGAGCGCTCTCGAAAGACGGTGTACATGCAAGAGGAATATGCCCCTCGCCTGCAAAAAGCCCACTTGTAGCATCAAGCCCAATCCAGCCCGCACCAGGGACATAAACCTCTGTCCATGCATGAAGGTCTGTAAAATCCTCTTCAGGACCACTCGCACCATCAAGTGACTTCACGTCAGCTTTTAGCTGCACAAGGTAGCCCGAGACAAAGCGTGCTGCAAGACCTAGATGACGTAAAACTTGAACAAAAAGCCAAGCATAATCCCTACAGCTTCCAAGCTTGTTTCCAAGTGTGATTTCACATGTTTGCACACCTGGTTCCATGCGGATAGTGTAGTTCAAATATTTATAAATTTCTGTATTTAAGTAGACTAAAAAGTCATTGATAGGACGCTCTTTAAGGTCAAGAGTTTTTAAAAATTCTTTTAACTTTTTGCCATTGTCTGTGATTTCAAGGTATGGACTAAGCTCTTTTTTGAGCTCATCTTTATACTCAAATGGATAATTTGTTGCATATTCATCCACAAAAAAGTCAAATGGATTGATAGTGATCAAATCTGCGATAATCTCAACATCGATCCCAAATTCTTTCACTTTTTCAGGAAAAACGATGCGCGCAAGATAGTTTCCAAAAGGATCTTGCTGCCAATTTAAAAAATGCTCTTTTGGCGTAATATTTAATGAATAACTCTCAATTGGTGTTCTACTATGAGGAGCTGGACGAAGTCTTATGATATGTGGAGACAAAGAGATATATTTATCATATTTGTAGTGAGTCTTGTGCGAAATAACAACTTTGAGCGCCATGGAGTCTCCTAATTATAGTTTATTTAATGAACGATTATAACATTAAAGACTGAATTTTAAATCTCTCTAAAAAATAAAATTTGTTTCATTTTTATACAATTTTCTTCAAATAATTTAACTATAATACTTTTATCTTAAAAACCCCAAAGGACAAATATGAAAAAATTCACTCTCTCTGCTTTATTGTTAATGGCTATGATGTTTTTTGGAGCGTCATCGGTAAGTGCAGCTGAAATGAAATGTGGCGCATCAATGAAGTGCGGTGCTTCTATGAAATGTGGCGCGGCTATGGAAAAAGGATGTGACACGAAGGCTTGTCCAAATCCAGACTGTGCGGCTAAAAAAGATCCAAAAGCAAAATGTGATTGTAATGCTACTGGAAAAATGAAGTGTGGCGCTAAGATGAAAGCGAACATGAAATGTGGTGCCAATATGAAAGAGTTGCCTGCAAAAAAATGTGGTGCAAATAACTAATTAAATGCTTACATGTAGTAAAGCTTTTTGCTGCATGTAGTTTCTTCTTCGTGGTAGACTTTTGTCTTCCTTTACCAGCCCACCCTATTTTTACTTTGACTCGAAATCTTATTTAACACTTCATCCATTTTTGCATTTAAATAAAACTTTTTTAGAATTATACCGCTACGCTAAGGTTGCTTCCGCTTGATTGTGAATGACTCGTATTATATGCTGAGAGTACATTTTTCATCAATAACGATTGAAGACTATTTGTGCTTGGTGTAGTTGATTGTGCTGTCGTACTGCTCGTTGCTGATGCAGTTGGATCTTGTGATGCACTTGCCCCGCTTTGACTATGGTGATGATGGTGATGAACACCGCTACTTTGTGATAATTGTTGTGTACTATTTTCTAAAGCACTCATCAATTCACTACTTGTGATATTTCCGTCTCCGTTAGCGTCGAGGGAGTTAAAAACTTTTTCCAGATTTGTAGCACTTGTATCAGTGTTCGCAGTGGCTGGATTTTGAGACAACTGTTGTGCAGCTGTGCTAAACTCAGTTTTATCTATAGAACCGTCTTTGTTCG
>CAISHH010000103.1 GCA_903885085.1 uncultured Campylobacterales bacterium | reverse complement strand
TAGAAAAAATAAATTCACAAATTCATCTCCTAAAAATATTGAACTTAAATAGATCACAAAGTATATTTAAGAAATTATTATTGACCTATTAAATACTACAGAGAAAGAGGGGGGGGGTATTATAGCGCAGGTGAATTGAATTTATAAATATTGCCTAAATGTTTAGGTAAATTTTCGCTAAAATACATTAGATTTAATTAATAAAGTGAAAATATGGGCGAAGAGCAGAAGAAACTATTAGAACAACAACTTTGGAACATCGCAAACACTTTACGAGGTAAGATGGATGCGGATGAGTTCCGTGATTACATCCTTGGATTTATCTTTTACAAATACCTCTCTGAAAAAATTGAAGACTATGCCGATGACATTCTCAAAGAGGATGAAATAACCTACCTCTCTATTGATGAAAACTCTCCCGAAGGTCAAGAATACCTCGAAGCTATCAGTGAAGAAGCTATCGAGAAATTGGGGTATTTCCTCAAGCCCTCTGAACTGTTCACCCAAGTCGCCAAACGTGGGAATGGAGATAAAAATAACTTCATTCTCGAAGACCTCACAAAAATCCTCCGCAGTATCGAGTCATCGACGATGGGACATGAGAGTGAAGACGACTTTGTTCATCTCTTCGAAGATTTGGATTTAACCTCTACGAAGCTCGGTAAAACCGAAGAGGCTAAAAACACCCTTATCGCCAAAGTCCTCTTCCACCTCGACCAAATCAACTTTGAACTTAAAAATCACGACCGTGATGTTCTTGGTGATGCGTATGAGTATCTCATCTCTCAATTCGCCGCAGGGGCTGGAAAAAAAGCAGGAGAGTTTTATACTCCTCAACAAGTTTCAAAAGTCCTTGCTAAAATAGTTACTAATGGTAAAACCAAACTCAAATCAGTTTATGATCCTACTTGTGGATCAGGTTCTCTTTTGCTTCGTGTTGCCAAAGAGGTTCAAGATGTAAGCAATTTCTATGGTCAAGAACTTAACCGTACCACTTACAATCTTGCTCGTATGAATATGATTATGCATGATGTTCATTATCGTAAATTTGATATCAAGCAAGAAGACACACTTGAGCATCCTCAACACTTAGAAAATCGTTTTGAGGCGATTGTGGCTAATCCTCCGTTCTCTGCTAATTGGTCTGCTTCACCTCTGCACATGAGTGATGACCGTTTTAGTCAATACGGGGTTCTTGCTCCTGCATCCAAAGCTGATTTTGCATTTGTACAACACATGATTCATCATCTTGATGAAAGTGGGACGATGGCGATTGTATTGCCTCATGGCGTACTGTTTCGTGGCGGTGGTGAGGGAACTATCCGTAAATACTTAATCGAGAACAAAAACTTCCTTGACTGCGTTATCGGACTACCTGCCAATATCTTTTACGGCACAAGTATCCCTACATGTATCTTAGTGTTTAAAAAATGCCGTGAAGATAGTGAACATGTTCTCTTTATCGATGCATCTAACGAGTATGAAAAAGCCAAAAACCAAAACTATCTCACCGATGAGAATGTCGAGAAGATAGTTACGACCTATCAGAATCGAACTGAGCTAGAGAAATACTCTCACCTCGCACCACTTTCAGAGATTGCTGAAAACGACTATAACCTCAATATCCCTCGTTATGTGGATACGTTTGAAGAGGAAGAGGTTATTGATCTAGATGCAGTAGCTCTTAATCTTCGTGAGATTGATACACAGATGAAAATGACCGATACGACGATAGCATCGTTTTGTGCTGAACTTGGCATTTCGGCACCGTTTTGAAGGGAAAAGTATGAAAAATATAGATAAAAAAAGTTTGGAAAATGCTTACCGTTTATTTGAAAGTGGAGATATAGCAAGTGTTGAAATAGGCACAACCAAAGGTTTACAGCAGATTCATACTTATTTG
>CAISHH010000102.1 GCA_903885085.1 uncultured Campylobacterales bacterium | reverse complement strand
TACTATCAAGCTATGAATAATTTAGACCCTAAAGGAGCAAAACTGTTACCGTTGGTATCATAAAAAGGTGGAATTAAAAAACTTGATTTACTGGTCTTGAAAAAAGGGTTCATTATAGTCCATCTATTTTGATACCAATTTGGATTTGTTGCATTATACTCATCATCCATCAAAGCCAAATGTTGTGTATATCTGATATTCGAAATAAGCTGATTGGCAGCTTGTGAAAGTTTATTTTGTCCAAATCTTGGAATGAACACAGCTGAAAGGATACCAATAACAATGATAACGAAGATAAGTTCCATCATGGTGAAAGCTGATTTTTTCATTTTGCTTCTTTTATTATAAAATTAAACGAGTTATATTGTAACGAAAAAGTAATGCAAAGTAGATTAGAAAAGAAGATATTATAAAAAGTTAAGTAACATAAATAAGCTTACATGTAAGGAAGCTTACATGTAAGGAAGCTTACATGTAAGCATTTATATAATAAGAATTACAGTTGTTCTGCTACTTCTACATTATATAAAATATCATCAGTTGGATGACGATACATTGGCATACCAAGACGTTTTTCATCAAGAATATGACCAATAAAACCGATAGAACGGCCAACAACGAAGAATGCATTTAATGCACCAGCGTCGATGAAACCATCAATATCTGCTTCAGAATATCCAAGAGCACGCCACATATCAACCATCAAGATACCGATAGTACCATCAACGTTTAAGATGAGATTATCTTTTTTACTTGTAGTCAATTTTTCTACTTCAAGAGCGTAGTCAAGAAGTGGAGTTGCTGGAAAGTTCTCAGCAGCAAATTTTTTGAGTCCGCTTACACGAAGATCTGGATTACGAACTGATTTGATACGGTGTCCGATACCAGAAATCGTTTTTCCTTCTCTCTTCATATAGTCAATAAACTCAGCTGGGCTCATTTTATTGTCATTTGCATATTTAAAGTAACGCGCCGCGTCATCAATAGCTCCACCAAAACGTGGACCGATTGTAAGTAAACCAGTTACAAGTGAAGAGATAACATCTTTCCCTGCGCGAGCTGTAACTTTTGCATTGTGTGCGCCAGAAACGGCTGGACCATGATCTGCAACAGTTTTAATAACAGTTTCGATATATTCAGTAGCCCATTTTGGATAGCGTTTTTTGAACCATAAAAGTGAGATAACATCACCGATTCCAAAGCCAGTTTCTGGAGTTGCAACTGAAGAGATTGGGTAACCTGCGTACGTTGCTTCATCACCACGGTCATCAGAGATTGTACAAATAAACTCTTTTGCACGGCGAACAGTTGGAACAGTTTTTAGTGCCGGCTCAGTGATATCAGTAATAACACCTTCAGCTTTTAGTTTTGTATATACTTCTTTGATCTTGTTTGGAAGATCGTTGAAACTCTCAGGAACAAATATACCAGCTTCAGCCATTGCAGTATTTTTAGCAGCTGCAGTTTCAGCGTCAGCGTTTGCGCTTGCACCTGCGTGGCCAAATTGTACGCCTGAACTAAAGTGTTTTGCAATTGTTCCGATACACCAAGCGATGATTGGTTTTTTGATCTGACCATTTTTCACAGCATCGATCACTTTGTACTCTTCAGTACCGCCAACTTCACCAAGAAGAATCATATATTTTACTTCTGGATTATTTTCCATTCTTAAAAGGTTGTCTATGAAAACTGAACCAACGAAACGATCCCCTCCAATAGCAACACCTTCAGAGATACCATCAGCATTGATAGCAATGATGTTTGAAAGTTCGTTAAATAAACCACCTGAACGTGTTACAAGTCCACATGAACCCGCGCGGTGAAGTTTAGAGTTTACGATGTTCTCAATTGTTCCACCAACATTTGCAATTTTAAATGCACCTGGAGAAATACCACCAACAGTTGCAGGCCCGATAACTGTAACACCGGCATCACGAGCTGATTGATTCATCTTTCTTGCAAGTCTCTCAGGAATACCCTCAGCTGTAACCATGACAGTTTTGAATTGTCCTTTAATAGCGATAGCTTCCATAGTTACATCATATGCAGTTCTAAATGAAGCGAAATTTAGTAAAACATCAGACTTAGGGAAAGCTTTTGCTGCTTCGCCAGTTGTACGAAAAACTGGTACCATAATCTCATCTGGACCATAGAAAAATTTCTCAAATTTATTGTTTGATGTTGGAGCTACGATAGCTGCAACAGATGGTTTTGTACGAGAAATAGTATAATCATAATCAAGCATACGTTGAATCGCGCTTGTGTTGTTATTCCAAAAAATTGCTTGTGTATCTTTAGTAAATAGTGCACCCATTAATATCTCCTTACTTCTCTAAAGCCATACGGACGATGTCAGTAACGTGAGTTTCTGGTCCGTAAACTTCTATATATAATCCTAAACGATCTGCAGCTGCTTGAATATCTTTCAAACCTTTTTCATAGTTAGGTCCACCACGACGTACATAAATACGTGTATTGTGAGCTTTTAATTTGTCTGCATATTCTTCAAATGACTGGATAATACCTGTAAATGTTTTTGCAACATCGGTAAAGTTTGCAATCGCACCACCGATGATTAAAATCTTATCAAGTCCTTTTGGATCTTTATGACGAGTCATCAAATCAAAAAGTGTATCTGCATAGAATTTTGTTTCGCCTGTTGTTGGTCCACCTGAGTATTCTCCGTAGTTTGCCAAGTCTGAAACATTTCCAGAAAGATCAGCAATAGTATCAGCATAAACAACTGAAGCACCACCACCGGCAACCATAGTCCAGATTCTTCCTAGTGGGTTAAGAATTGTAAGTTTCAATGAAGCACCAGATTTTGCATCTGCCTCTGCAACAGCTTTTTCCTCAGGAGACTGATCTTCCATACCAAATGCAGTAGGGTACTCGATATCACCCCAAGCATCTCTCATCATAAAACCAGCTGTATCATCTAAACGCGCGACAAGGTCAAGAATAGCCATTTCGTTGTTGTCAAGCATGACGATAGGATTGATTTCTAAGTATGCAAAGTTTTGATCTCTGTAAAATTTAAAGAACTGAATCGCAAATGATGCAAATGATTCTCTATTTGCAGCTGGAATGTCTGAGGGAATATTTGCTTTAACAGCGTGTTGCATATCAGCGTCACTCATGTTGATCGGAATATGAACTTCATTTACTTTTTCGTCCCAGCCCTCTTCTACTTCCATACCGCCCTCAGCAGACATATAAAGGACATCATCTTCGCCAACAGTTGTAGCAGAGATGTAATACTCTTGTTCTTGAGAGTGTGGAGTAAAAGGCTCAACGATGAAATGAGTCAATTGACCATGTTGACCTGTCAACAAAGTAGTTGTATTTGCCATTTTTGCATCAATCCAAGCAGCAGCATCAGCCAAAGTAACATCACCTGGTTTGTTTGTTCTAAATAAAACCAGATCATTTTTACCACGTTTTCCAAAAAGCATATCTGGTTTTGCAACAAGAGGTTGTTGTTTTAACCATTCAAAACCATGTTCCTCTGCTTTTGCTTTTAATTCAGCTCCACTTGTTACCAGAACAGATTTAAATCCATAATGAAAACCGCTGAAATACTTTTCCCAGTGTTTTGAGAAAATTGCTTTACCGTCGTACTCACGAATCGCTCTTTGAGCCATTGCAACTCCTTAGTTGATTATTTGGGTTTGATTGTAACATAAATTATCTTTTTGAACTCTTGTTTTTATGATATTTGAAGCTATTTATTCTCTTATTTGTTTAGTTCTGTAACATATGCTTGGTACACTTTGGCGTCTTTGTATCGAATAGTAACACTTTGTGCGTTCTCACTCATATTATGGGAAAGCTGATTTTTAGTACAATATCCAACTCCGTAGAAGTTTAATCTCGTCTGTAATTTTTTATCATTTACATCTATACATGTAAGCTTCTTTTCTTTGAGTTTTTGCGCCAAATCTTTTGCAATATGCATCTCATATGCAAAATGTTCTTTTGGATCATCAAGTACACGATATAAATATTTATTGAATAAAATCGCCGTTGCATTCAAAAATAAAAATAAAAGTGACAAAACAAAAAATAATTTATATGTTCCTCGAAACTGTTTTAGCCGTACTCTATAGGAATGATAAAATGTTTGTGCGGCAAGAGGAAGAGCTAAAAGGATATAGGGAGCAAAATCCTCTAAATGCAGTCTTTGTCTAAACGAAAGTATTAAAGACAAAACAAGTGCACTCGCAGAGATATACCATAAAATATCCTCCTGCGATGTGATGTATCTTCTATATAAAATATAAAATATATAGACAAAAACAATCGGAGTAAAAATCGCAGAACAGATAGCTAAAGTATCTAAAAAATGCCCTTTGGGAAGTCCTGTCGTGTCAAATCCAAAAATAAAGAGAGATGATATAAACAGTACAATATTTAAAAAACCAAATCTATAATCCTTTTCTTTGATGGAATGAAAAAAAAGTCCTAAATAAAGAAAAATCATACTTGGGCTCACAAACCAAAGCGGAAATAGCAATATATACCTAAAATAATCATTGATTTTGTAAAGGTTGAGATATAAAAAGAGTGAAAAAATGACAAGTCCAGCATCATTGACCACGATAGATGAACTTAAAACTCCCGGTAAAAGAATAAAAACGGCTACAAGCCACAGTCTGTCTCTATCATACTTTAAATACTGTTTCGAAAAATTAAAAAGTAAAACTGCACTTGCAATATGCAGTATTATCATAGGAAGTCTGAGTGCGAAATCATTTTTACCAAGGAGATATAAAGAGGTATTTTCTATGTATTTTAGTAGAGAAAAACTACCATTTAAAACAGTAGTTTCTGCGTAGCTTATCGATAATTGCGAAGTCTCATATAATAAAAAAAGAGCATCTAATCCTAAAATTAGGAATAAGATGAAAAATTTATTCATAATTTTAAGAAGTTGCCTATGATTTCATAACCAAATTCACTCATGATGGATTCTGGATGAAATTGCACACCATATATTGGCTTACCTTTGATACGAAGCGCCATAATTTCATTGTCATCTATACTGTATGCCGTAGGTTCGATGAGCTCTGGAAGCTGATCTTTTTCAACGATCAGTGAATGATATCTTGTCGCACGAAACTGTTGTGGAACTTTTTTAAAAAGTTCACATTCACTGCTTTGCTCCATAATGGAAGTCTTGCCATGCATCATATTTTTTGCACGAACAACATTTGCACCAAATACCTGAGCAATACTTTGATGTCCCAAACAGATACCAAATATAGGAAGCTTGTCTTTAAAGTAGTCAATTACGGCAAGTGTGACACCAGCGTCATCAGGAGTTGCAGGACCAGGAGAGATAATGATCTTTGCGGGGTTTAATTCTATAATCTGATCAAGAGTGAGTTCATCATTTCGAATGATTTTCAGATCTGCGCCCAATTTTAAACAGTACTGGACAATGTTGTATGTAAAACTATCATAATTATCAATCATTAAAATCATAAATTTCTCTTTAATAAAATGCTATAAGATCGCAATTATAGCATTTTATTTTTCACGAAGTACTACTTGTTGTTACATTTTCCAACAGTAAGATCTTTTTTATTCTTCTCAACAAATTTATCGCCAAGACCTTTTACACCCGTTATATCTTCCACTTTTTTAAAGCAGTGACCTTTTCTGTATTCTATAATTGCATCAGCTTTTTTATCGCCAACACCCTTGATACTCATCAACTGATCTTTCGTTGCGTTATTAATATCAACCGCACCAAACAGTAATCCTGCACTAATCGCCAACATTGCTAAAATTTTCATCTTAACTCCTTTTATTTTTATTGCAAAATATTATACAATAAAATATAGTGACTTTAATTAAGTCTATGTTCAAACTCTGGCACAATCGCTTTGAGTTTTTGAAGTTTATCCTTACATGTAAGCAGTTCGTCAATATCACGATTTAATTTTTCTATCTCATATCGACTTGGCGAGGCAACGGTAATAGACTCATACTCAGTTTTAGCATCACTTTCATCTATAAGCAGCTCTTCGTAGAGTTTTTCTCCCGGACGTAAACCTGAAAACTTGATTTTGATATCACTTTTTCCACTAAGCTCACACATCTTTTTCGCAAGGTCTACAATTTTTACAGGTTCACCCATATCAAGGATAAATATCTCTCCGCCTGTTCCTATCGCTCCAGCTTGAAGTACAAGTTCACACGCTTCATTAATAAGCATAAAATATCTTGTAATATCTGGATGTGTCACAGTAATAGGACCGCCCTGCTCTATTTGAGATCTAAATTTTGGTATTACACTGCCACTGCTTCCAAGAACATTTCCAAATCGTACTGCCACTATATCTGTGCCATTTCCATTAGAGTTTTGGGCATACAACTCACAAATACGCTTCGTTGTTCCCATCACATTTGTCGGTCGCACAGCTTTGTCTGTAGATATCATCACAAACTTTTGTACTTTATATTTTATGGAAATATTGATCACATTTTTAGTACCTAAAACATTATTTACTATTGCTTCTTCGATATTACTTTCCACTAATGGAACATGTTTATAGGCCGCTGCGTGAATGACGATATCTGGCTTATGAAGTTTAAAAGTATGCTCTAACCTCTCTTTATCTACCACACTTTGCATCACTGCGACTGTCTCGATATTTGTGAGCTCTTCTGTAATAGAGTAAAGATTGTATTCACTATTATCCACAAGGATAAGTTTTTTAGCCCCAAACATCTGACATTGACGGCTTATCTCACTGCCGATGCTTCCACCCGCCCCTGTGATAAGTACAACTTTATCTTTGATAAATTCAGCTATTTTTTTTGTATCAAGATCTTTGGGATTACGTGCTAAAAGATCCTCTATCGTTAGATTTTTTAAGGTCGCTTCTTTATTTGTTAAAGATATCAGCCTTATATCTATGATCCCGCATTCTATTAACTGTTGGTATATTTCATTGAGCTTATCAATCTCAAAAGCTTTTGCAATAATTACAGAATCTATATTTTTGTCTGTCACTATCTGTGAGAGATTCTTGATGGTTTCTATTTTCATATTTGAAAAATAAGTTCCAATGATATGTTCATCATCATCAACAACAGAGGCAACAAAATAATCATTTCTCTCTTTGATGATACTCTGAGAAAATACATTTGCGCCGATGACGAGTGTTTTTTGTAAATCTTTATTGGAATCATTTTCAAGAATAAGACGTTTTAAAATCCTAAAAAAACCCAAAAAAAGTATAGACAAAGAAAAATCTATGATTAAAACACTTCGAGGAAATGTTCCAAAATATTCTGGAACCATATAATAGATACCCATCATCAAAGGATAGGTGATAAGATGTGCGTAAATAATCTTTTTCAAATCACTGAGTGAGAAAAATCTCCATGAAACTTCATAAAGATTAAAATATGCGATTGAGCCTATTTTTAGAAAAAGTAAAATTGAAAAAACAAGAAAAAAATGATCTAGATAAGTTCCATCAACACTAAAATTAAAGCGTAAATTATAAGCTAAAAAAAGTGTTCCAAGAGAGATGAGAATATCAAAAAATATAAAAAATAGTGCTCTTTTTAACGGTGATGGTTTTAAAATCATTCAAACCCTTTTTTGGTGTCGACTACTCGCATGCAAATGTATAACAATAGAAGTGAAATTGTAAATGCAATAAAAATATTTGATAAAAAATAGACTAAAGCAAACAAAATCAGATTGATAATCATCGCAGATAAAACAACTTTTTGATGACTCCATCCACTTTGATTTACTCTTTGGTATGCATGTTTTCTGTGCGCTTGACTCAACTTCTCTTTATTTTTAACTCTTCGCAAAAGTGTTAGCGTTGCATCAAACCAAAACACTCCAAAAAAGATGATCCAAATCCACAGATTCACACTTGCCTCATTTGCATAATAAAGCGTAAATATGGCGATATTGTATCCTAAAAGTGTACTTCCCACGTCGCCCATAAATATCTTTGCTCTTTGCCAGTTCCATACTAAAAATCCTAAAACTGCTACAGCTAACACTAAGAAATGAGCCCCGCCAAAAAGCAAAAAGCCAGCCAATGCCAAGAAAATAGCTTCACTTCCAGCGTAACCGTCAATGCCATCTAAAAAATTATAGAGATTGATGAACCACACTATAAGAAAAAATGCGAAAATATTTGTGATGAATTGATTTTCAATGGTAAACATTCCAAAATTTATTACATGTAAGCCATCGATAAAATAAAGTCCACCAAGTGCGACACTGCTTTGTGTTAAAAGTCTTAGTTTTGGACTGAGTTCAAACAGATCATCCAAATAACTCACGACCGATATCACAATCCCAACCATCAAAGCATAAAAAAGTGTCGTGTCTATTTGAGAGCTTACATGTAAGTAAATCAGACCACTAAACCAAGTGATGGCGATGGCGACTCCTCCACCATGCGGCGTTGCAACGGTGTGAGAACTTCTCTCATTCACCCGTGCTACGAATGATTTTTTGATGGCATAATTTTTTATGAGATAAGTCAGAAGAAAAGAGGATAGTAAGACAACAAGATAAAGCATTTATTTTTCCCCCTTTATCATGAACTTTATCCCATCTTCCACGCTATAAGGATTTTTAAGACTTAGTTTTTGTTTTGTAAGCGTATTGTCAACTTCCAAACTTCCATAAAGTCTTTTATAAAAAGATGGCTTAACTAACTTTAAAAATGTCTCGAAAAAGGGCACTTTGATAAGGGTAACTTTTGTTTCAAGATTTTTAGCAATGAGCTCAATTAGTTTTGTAGTGCTCAAAGGTTCATCATCACTTGCTAAAAAAATGCCATTTTGCTTTTGTTTTATAAGCTCATCTATCAAATGACAAAGATTGCCTACATAAACCATACTTCGTTTATTTTTTATATTTCCAAACGGTAGCAAAGGAACTTTTTTTACTAAATTCACAAGGTTTTTTATATTTGCTTTGACTCCGTAACCATAAACGATGGGAGTTCTGATGATGCTTACTTTAAAATTTTCATCTTCAAGTTCTAGGAGTTCATTTTCCGCTTTGAGTTTACTTTTTCCATACTCATCTTCGGGCTTACACCCAAAGGGCACTTCGCATGTAAAGATTTCTGTATATTTTTCAGTTGTTTCTTCGCCGTAAACCTTCACTGTACTCATAAAGATAAACTGTCCCACTCCGCTCTTCTTTGCCTTTTTTGCAAGTTCTAGAGTTTGAGTAACATTGACTCTTTCATACTCAGAGGCACACGCTCCACCCATCTGATGCACAAGCGCTGAGAGATGAATCACAACATCCACACCACTTACATGCGAAGTGCCCTTTAGGTGTAAGCTTTGAAAGTCATCATTTAAAAAAGAGAATTTCAAAATATCGTACTTATTGCTATACTTATTTAAAAAATAGTTTCCGATAAAACCGTTTGAACCCGTTAACAACAATTTCATTTTTTATAATATCCTAAAGTTTGTAGAACTTTTTTATTGATACTTTTTCTCTCATCATCAAAAAACCAACCATACTTTTTAAAATAGGTAAAAACAGATTGTATAAAAATCCATAAAAGCTTTTTACTTGTATGCGCTCCTCGTTGGTATTCATGAGTGATACTGACATTTGGATAGTAAACTGTTTTTGAAATTTTGGCAATTCTTCTTGTTAAATCTGCATCTTCAAGATACATAAAAAAATCTTCATCAAATAGACAGTTTTGCTTCAAAACATCTGTTCTAAAAAACATAAAACAGCCTGATAGAAATGGGATCTCAGCTATCTGTTCATAAGAGAAAAAGTCAAGTTCGTACCTGCGGTTTATCTTTTCTACAAAAGATTTTAGAGGGATAAACCTTCTTGCAAAAAGATCAAGCGGAGTTGGTAAAAGCTTACACAATTTTTGCAACTCACCGTTTGGATAAAGAACTTTTGGCATCACATGACCAACATCTAGATTTTTTTGCATATAGTTATACAAACTCTCTATAGTTCCAGCTTGGAAATAGATATCAGGATTTAACACCACATGATATGCAACACCATTTGCCATGCTTTTTTTCATAGCGATATTATGGCCGCCACCATAACCAAGGTTGGCATCGTTGAAAACATACTCTATTCTCTCATCAATTTTTGCCAACTCTTTTAAATCATCATTGGATGAATTATCTACAAGATAAAGCCTTACATCTAAGGATGTATTTAAAAAGCTGTTTATTGCTTTTAATAGCTGTTTTTCATCATTATGATACAGGACTATAGAGGCGTTAATTTGAGGCATGCAGATCTCTTTTTATGATATTTTTTCCTATTTGGATAAATCTTTTTTCTATAAATTTTTCTGAAAAATAAGATAGTAGTAAAACTACGAAAAATAAACTCATGAATGAAACAAAAGGATTTGCTGGATTGATCCCAAAATACAGAGCTAGTTGAATCACTGGAAAATGCAATATATAAAAACTATATGAAAAATCAAAATCAATCTTAATTTTTTTCAAATAATATACTAAAAATATAAGTAAAAATC
>CAISHH010000101.1 GCA_903885085.1 uncultured Campylobacterales bacterium | reverse complement strand
TGGGAAAACAGACCTTTCCATCGAGGCTATTGGCTAAAATATTAAGATATATGCCTCAAATACAATCCTTAATTCATCTGCAAACATCTATGCTGATTTTAGAAGAATTTCGAGCTGAGATTTGCAAGTGGCTCTATCGTCATACAAATATAAGTTTTATTGTCATGATCTTGAACATCACGGCGAAGCTGATAAAGGTTTGGAAAACCTGTAAGTTGATCTGAAAAGTATTTGTTTATTAGGTCTGTTTTGCAAGTTTTTAAATCATTTTGAGTTTTGAGTCCATCTTCTTGAAGGTAATAAATAATCTCATCTTTGCTGAACTCTGTATCCATAGTATAAAGCACTATATCAGTTTCTATTGTGTTTTGTGAATTAAGGAACGAGATTTCAAGAGAGGGAAATAATTTTTTTAAAGAATTGCTTAGGCTTTCTATCAATAGTATATTTTGAGAATGAGCAGAGATTTGAACGAAAAGATATTCTTGCGAATCTTTTTGTAATTTTCTAACCAAATCCTCTACTTCGTTCAAAGATAATAAAGTATATCGATATATAGTCAGTTTATTTTTCATATTCATCCATATTCGTCCATTTTTATCTGTATTTAACACCTCTTAAACTATACTACAATATCTTTTAAAGAAGGCTAGAGAAACATATTATTGAAATCATATCAAAATCTTGTGATGTTACAAAACTTATATCGATTAAAAGCCTTAGGATTTGAATATACAGAGCTCATGAATATCAACGAAAAGAGTTTAGACTCTCTTGCCGATGATCTGGAAAGCTTACATGCAAGCATAACTTCGTGTCATCTTTGCGATCTGAGTAAATCCAGAAAACAAAGTATGTGTGGGTATGGAAACAAAGATGCAAAGCTGATGATTGTGGATTCTGTTGTTTCTGCAAGCGAAGATGAATCTTCAAGCTATTATGCAGGAAGAGCGGGAAATTCACTTAGAAAAATGGTAGAAAATGTACTTGAACTCAGTATCGAAGATGTGTACTATACACATGCAATCAAGTGTAAACCTCTTGGTTCAAATAAGCCCTCTGAGTCAGAATACAATAGCTGTAAACCCTATCTTTTCAAACAAATTGAGCTTATAAAACCAAAAATTATCATGGTTTTGGGTGAAGATGCTTATAATTTATTTTCCCAAACCAAAGAGGAATTTAATCAAGTAAGAGGACACATTATAGATCTTAAAGAATATATAGTCGTTCCCATCTACCATCCTCAATTTCTACTGAGAAATCCATCATTAAAAATAGAAACGTTCAATGATCTTAAAATTATAAAGAGTTTATTATGAAATTAAAAATCCTTACACTCATCACTTTGGCGCCAACCCTGCTCTTTTGTCAAGAAACTCCTTTTGATACGCCTATGAAAATGCCAAATACGTATATACAAGATTTTAACCCTACTCCCGTAAAACAAGAAATTCCAGCACAAACACCACAGGAAACTCCTTTTAAAATTCATATCGAGCGTGTTAAAAAGCCGGAAATAAAAAAAGTAGCAGTAGCTATCCAAAAACCTCAAGAGCACGAAAAACTCAAAATTGCGATCATTATTCCATCAAAAATCATCGGAAGATATGCAACTTCTACAACAAATGCCGTGTTTGCTTACATGTTGAGCAAAAATCGTCCCTTTGAGATCAAAACATTTGACACACAGACTCAAGACAAAAATAATTTAGCAAAAGCTTTACAAGATGCGCAAAAAGAGGGATTTCATTATGCTATTGCAGTCTTAACCAAAGATGGTGCCGAAAAACTTATCAGTCTCAATCCCCAAATAAATGTGTTTATCCCAACTATCAATAAAAGCGAAGTTTCTTCTTCCTCTTCTCATCTTTACTTTGGCGGTATTGACTATAAAGCACAAACTGATAGACTTTTAAAAGAAGCGCACTCTCCATTGGTTATCTTTAAAGATGCATCACCTATTACAGAAAATATCAGCGATTACGCTCAAAGTAAATATCACGGAAAAAACTATACTTTTTCTATAGAAAAATCGACAAATCTCAAAAAACAGCTGAAAAACAACAGACTAAGCAATGCATCATTTTTGACAAATACACCTGTTTCAAAAACAGGAATTATCATCTCTCAGATAACACTTTATAAGGTGAATGAAGCAAATATTTTATCGACTCAGATCAATTATGATCCGCTAATTCTCTCGATGACGCAGTACAATGATAGAAAAAATATGATCATCGCAAACTCTATCTCAAAAGATAACACTGCTATTACAGATACAAATCTGATCCTAAATAATGACATCACCTATGATTGGATTAACTATGCCTCAACTATTGGAGTGGATTATTTTTACAATCGTATAACAAATGAAGCTAGAGAATATCCGCTGGCGATAACAAACAATCAGATCATCTATCCTATCAATCTTGTTCAACCCTCGTATTCAAATTTTGTCAATTATGGCTCAAGTGAAAAGTGAGTGAAGCAATTCTAAGTTTTCTGGTTCAAATTTTTTCACTTTACCATTAAAATCAATAAAGACAAGAGTAATATCCATCTCAAATATCTTCTCTTTATCTTTGTAAACACTCTGATGTAATTTAAATGAAACTTTTTTAACTTCCACAAGAGAAGTACTTACATCTAAGAGATCTCCAAGCTTCGCAGACGCGTGATACGAAGCATTCAGATCTTTGACAACAAAGTGTCCATTGTCCAATATCGGCGTTAGACCTCGCAAAAAAAAAGCCTCACTCCGCGCTCGTTCACAAAACTTGAGATAGTTCGCATAAAACACAACACCACCAACATCAGTATCTTCGTAATAGACTCGTATTTTCACCTTTAAACTCCTATTTATACACTTTTAATATGAACTTTAAAAATATTTTGCTCAGTAAGTTACAGTGCTGTATGATTTATATTGTCATCGACTTTGAGTGTTATGCTATTTGATGAACTATTGTGATAGATATAGGTCGTAGATGTTCCATTGTCAACTCCGCTTGTCTTTGTCCATCCTGTTTTATCGACAGCGTTAACACTATCAGTACCATCCCCTTTAATCTCTAAAATATGATTAGAGTCTGTTATATTAAAAACATCACTCAGTTTCAAGTTTGAGATTGTATGTGCTCCGTTGGCTGTAAGATCTATAGTTTCAATGTTATGCAACTTACTGAAATCTAAAGTGATCCCGCTTACGAGTTTGATAGTATCAAGCCCAGCACCCCCGTCTATGGTATCTAAACCATCTGTTGTTATGGTATCATTGCCCGCACCTGCTGTTATAGTATCCGCACCCCCGCCGCCATCTATCACATTGTTCCCAATACCCGTATGGATAGTATCATTTCCGCTACCGCCTAAAACTGTAGTAGCAATGTCTGTTGTCACAATATTAAGATCTCTTGTTTCAGTGTGCAAATCTATACTTGTTGTAGCTGTAAGACTGAGAGGAAACTCGCCAGTAATAGTGCTTGATGGATGTGAAGTATCACTAGCTTCAACCGTTTGAGCTGTTGCTTGAACAGTGCCTGTATAATCATGATAAAGCATCTGTAGATTATTTATATCGCTTGAAGCGATACCACTTAGTGTCCAAGTATGTGTACTGCTATCAAAAACGGCATGAGAACTATCTATTGCAGTTCCATCTACAAGTCTAAAAATTGCTGTGCTATCAAGTGCGGTTGAACCCGATTTTGCACTTAATTGAAGGGTCATACTTTCAGAACCATCCAAATCTACCATACTTGCATTGAGATTTATATTTGTCCAGCTATATGCACTGTTCAATGCCATAGTAGGGTTTATGCTCATTCCATCTGCTACAGCATTTACTGTTACAGCAAATGCTGAACTCTGAGTTTCTCCCGAGTTATCAATAACATCAAAACTCAAATTAGAGAGAGTTCCTGACCAGTTTATTGGTGCTGCTATACCAATATATGCTGGAAGTGCTCCACCAGTGAGCGGTATGTTCCACAAGTTGGCTACAACAGTTGTATTCACACCATAAGTCATCTGTACTATTGTTGTCATTCCGTTTGCACCCACATTGTTTGCAAGGGTCACATGAGCGGCATCTGCACCGTAATATACCAAGAAATTATTTGGTACATTGTTTAAAGAGACTGCAAGAAGTTTTTCTGAACTGTCAGGATTAGTCACTGCTACATGTAACTGCGTCATATAGTCTTCAGTCCCAACTGAAGGTGTAGTTGTCGTGTCAAAAGTAAATCCGTCTTGAACAGGAGTTACAGAGAATGTTACAGTTTTAGTTGAGAGTAAAGTAGCAGTACTGTACCCATTCCAGTTACTAGCTTCTTGATTTTGTACAGAAACATCTACACTCACATTTCCGTCTCTGTTAGATGCAGGTTCATAACTAAAGTTTAATGTCTCGTTGTTTGTAACCCCAGCGATCACATAATAACTTTGAGAACCATTTCCGATATCGAGAGTCTGAATATTCATTGTATGTCCGGCAACCGTCAACACTCCGTTTGTTCCGTCAGTTCCTTGCGCATCAGTATAGTTTTCATTTAACTGTACATATGCTTTACCGCCAACTATAACCGTATTTGAACCATCCGCCGCATTGTCAAGCGTTACGCTGAATGTCTGCGCTGTATCTTCTGTTGTCGTACCATCGTTTACAGTCGTCAAAGTCATACTGTCGGTCACCGGCAATACAGAACCCGTAAAGTTGATGAGAGAGGTGTTTTGAGCCCCACCGGTCGAGTATGTCGTCAACTCGACATCAAAATTCAAGTCTGTCGATGATATATTATTTGCATCCGTGCTAGAGTTTGCCGCCGGAGTTATAAGTATGGCGTTCAGTGCTGCTAAAACAGCTGCGCTGTCTCCACTGCCATAGATAGTATAAAAACCGTTGCTATATGTCATCCCCTCTACATGGACACCAGCCGGTACATTTTTCAGCGTGATCGCAAAATCACTACTGTTTGTCGTATTAACATCTACAACACTGCCAAGTGTAAACTGTGTGTCTTCTCTAATGACACTGCCTGCATATACCGCATCGCTCGGCGCAGAAGTGTCGTTTGTGTTATCCTGATTTATATCTTGATAAAAACTATCTATCGTAGCAGGAGTCCCTATGTTTGTATTTGTAAAGACTGCGCTATTTGAAATATCCAAATTGAATGTTGTAGTATTTGCATGTTCGGATGAACCTATATCTTGATTGAACGCTGTTACGGTTATCGCATAGTTTCCAATAATAGGTGCTCCGTCAACATTAAATACAAGGTTGTGCAAAGTATCTGCACTGCTAATTACTTCATCAGGGTTAACATCAACATACCAGACGCCTGTATTTGTAATACCGTCTATATTTCCTGCATAATGTCCGCCAACGACACTCACACCTTGAGGAACGCCGGAAATTTCTATGCGCGTTAAGCTCTCAGAACCGTCAATATCAGACGGAGCATGAAGGTCGAGAGTCTGAGTAAATGTACCGTTATTTAAAACGGTTACCGTTCCGCCGCTCTCGCTGACACCGTCCGTAACCAAAGTAGAAGCGACGCTTAGCGTAGTATCGGTATCTGTTATGGCATTTACATGTACCGTGTACGTATCCGTAGCATTTTTCGTATCCGTATATGTATGACCGGCTCCGTCAGTTGCAACATCTGTGATAGTGTATTTTATTCCGAAATCATAGCTGCCGTTCATATGAGAATTTGGAGGAAGTGTGGCTGTAACAGCTTCAAGAACACCATTTGTCACATTCAAATAAGCATATCCATCGCCGCTGTCAACAAGAACGTTTCCATGTGAATCTTTCAGTATTACACCGGCATCGACCGTACTGAGATCTATACCAAAAGAGGTAAGTGTCTCAACGCCTGATGTCGCAACCGTATCACTATCCGGTTTATTGAGTCCAAAATCAAGTGTTAGTATTTGGTCCTCATTTTGTGTACTGTGATTATTGATTGACGCATCAACTACAGGTGTTATCATAATAGAAACATTTTGGTCAGGGCTAGTTTTACTGTTTCCTTCACGCTCTGTCGTAATCATACTCATCTTAAAGTCAACTTCACCTGCATAGTTCGTCGGTGCGCTTAATATAACATTTCCTGCTTTTAAGTCTGCAACATCTACATACCAGATTCTGCTCGTTCCACTTCCGCCCAAGAAGGTCGCTCCCGATATATCAAAACCCGCCGCAAGTCCTGTTACTTTTATCGACAAAGCTTCAGAACCATCACTATCATAAGAGCTTAACGTACTTGGTGTAGCCAAAACATCTTTAAGATTGACACTATGATCCTCTGTTGTCACAAGATTAAATGTTCGTGCAACTGAAGTGTCATCATTTACTGTCACTGTCGCCAAAGAATCATTAACAGGAATATCTGCAACGCCTATAACTTGAACATTGAGTGAGAGTGAAACACTGTCGGCTCCAGTAGATGATGATATACCATTATAATCAACCGAGTGTGCTTTTACTTGAAGAATAAAGTCCACATCACTGTTAAGCGGAGGAACAATTGTCAAAGGTGTGCTGTTGTTAAAATTAGCAATACTAATCGTTCCTGTAGGAGATTGAGTAACTTCTAAACCATTATAATATAATGTTGCACCTGCAGGAATAGCACTAATTTCAACCGTATATGTTTCCGAACCATCTGTATCAGCTGAAGTCACATTGATGTGTAAAGGGATGCCGTTATCTTCGTACCCTTTAGCTTGTGCTACTTGGAGTGTAACAGGACCCGCAACCGGTGTGATCTCTTGATGAAAATATACGATTTGAGTATTTGTAGCCGGAGTTACAGTACTGTCGCTATCCGTATCGTGCACACTTAATGTGATTGTCGCATCTATCTGTCCACTGAAATGCTCTGGTGGTGTCATAGTGAAAGTTGGGTCTGCTTGTGTATTACTTGTACTTGAAAAAGAAACAGTTGCAATTCCAGAGGCATTAGCTGTCGCCGTTGTTCCACCAAGATTGATAATAGTTCCCTCAGGAATACCAGAAATGGTGTATGAACGAAGTTCAGAACCGTCAAGGTCACCGTGCAATAAAGATGTTCCCGACGTATTTGTCAGTAAGGCTTGCAGATCTATTACATGTATGCCCTCTGCTATAGAGGCAGTAGCCGTATATGTATCATTACTATTTGGATGAGCAGAAAGAGTCCCGCCTGTACTGGTATCAAAAGAGAGCGTGATTGGATCTGTAACGGCTTTAACATCGAGTGTTACGTTTTGCGTTTGTGTCGCTGAAACGATATCTGTACTTAAAAGTGCTCCACTGTCCGTAACTTCATGAGAAGCTGTTTTCACAGTCATTTTTATATTTGTTGCATTATTTTCAGCTGGAATAATTGCCAAAGAGTCGTATTGAGCCTGTGTTAAGTGGTATGTTCCACTTGTTCCTATAGGATGATAATTTGCGACATCGGTTATATCAATCGTAAAGCTGCTACTTTTTGTAATAGTAGTTAATATTCCATCTAACGTTCCATCGCCATTAGTATCATAACCGATCGTTGCAGTGCCAAAATCAGCACTTCCTGTAAAACTGAGCGTCAATACACCGACTCTTTCAGGTGCATCTCCAGTTGATCCTGTATTTATATCGGTTTGATCATTTCTTGTCGGCAATGTTAATCCAAGCCCAATCGCTTTTGTAATATCTCCGGTATAAGATGTTCCATTCCAACTACTATCTTCATAAGTTGTGACCATTTGATCTGCTTGCATCGTCGGAGCATCGGCAACTGGAGTAATAGTCAAAATCACATTTGCACTTGCTGTATCACCATCACTGTCGGTTACTGTATAACTAAATGTTGGCTTAGCATTATAGTTGCTGTAATCTGCTATAGGCGTAAAAGTAACCGTGCCGTTTCCATTATTGACCACATGCCCGACAACAGTACTTGTAGCATTTGGATCATACACATTTGCACTATTTCCGTTTGCGATTACACTACCATTAATAGTAACATCTCCATTTAGAAAAGCATCACTTCCTAAACGGATAATCGTTCCCGTATTATCCTCTGCGAGGGTTACATTGATATCTGAAGCACTTGGAATAGAGTCAAGTATAGAAACTATAAAACTGCCACTCACTGTACTTCCATCGCTGTCTGTTGTAGTAACGCTTAAAGGGATATCCCATTTCAAATCATGATCAAGTAGTGGATCAGCATTTTTTATATGATCAATCGGTAATGAAAGTTTAAAATCATATCCGCCAGTTGCGCCTGAGCCTGTCAGTGTAATTCTAAACACCTCTGCATTATCTCCCGCTCTTGTAGCGATAATACTACTGCCATCGGAAGCAACTGTGTAAGACAAAGCATGTCCATCTGAAGTAATGCCTAAAGAAGTTAAATCACTTTGTAAAGTTGTGAATTTTGTACTCGCAATCATATCGGCACCCTGCACTACATGTAAAGATGCTGTAACATCTGTAGGTGTCAAAGTCGCTCCACTTCCTAAATCTGCCTCGCTAATTATCTGACTATCTGGAGCTATAGTTGGATTTGCACCATCTGTGACACTGATATTTTGAGTAGCAGTTGAAGTGTCTCCATCTTTATCCGTAATGGTATAAGTAAAACTTTTTGTGACATCACCACTTGCATTGTCCACACTTTGTGGAGAAGTGTATGTCCATGTACCGTCTGCTTTAACGCTTAGTGTTCCGTTTGTCGTTGAGGTAACCGTTGTAAACCCTGAGCCAGACACTGCATGACTTGAACCATCAAAATTAAAACTTGATACTGTCGCTCCATCCGCACCCTGCACATCATTTGCAAGAAGGTTGACCATACCAGTAGCAGCAACAACACCCTCAGAAACTGTTATAGTTGCCTCTGGATTTGCAGTCGGTACATCATCTACAACAGTGACAGTCAATCTATTAGATAAAGTCGTCGTGATAGAAGAGTCGGTATCAAATACTTTATAATCAAGCGGCACACCTATAGAGTTAGCAGCACCTCCCGTAGCATCATCTAGTGGCTTATCAAGTGTAAACAACACTTGTTGAGTTGCGCCAGTTGTATCATTTGTATTTTGAAGTACTGCTGTAAATACTGTATTCCCTCCAGCTGTTGCAGTAAGAGTGTGACCATCCGAACTAATACTATAACTTAACGCTACGCCACCAGATTTTAAAGCGGCAGTTGTAAGTGTAGCTGTTGTTGTGGATGTAAACTGAACATCCGTGATATTATCTTTGCCATGAGTTATACCTAAAGTTTGTGTGACAGTATCTGGGGTTGTTATCAATGCTATAGCATTATTACTTCCTATAGTCGGAATATTAGCTTCCAAAATCGATGCTGCTGCTGCATTTGCTGTTGGATTTGTATCTGTTACAGTTATAGTATTTGTCGCACTATTTGAGATATCTCCATCACCATCAATAAGGGTATAGCTAAAACTTCCTTTTGTGCTATCGGTCGGTTGATTAATAGAACTGTTTGGAGTAAATGTCCAAGCTCCACTTTGAGAAACACTAAGCGATCCATCAAACGTAGTTACAGAATAACTTGTATTATTTGTATCAAAAGTATTTGTTTGAGTGGTTCCAGTACTATCTGTGTACGTGAATGTATGAAGTGATGCACCATCTGCACCAACCACATCTTTTCCTGCACCTGTAGTGATAACATTTCCACTGATTTGACTAGCACCTTCAACAACTGTTGCACTATCATTGTTTGCTGTTGGCACATCATCTACGATTGTTACATGTAAGGTTCCAGTTGATTGAACGCTATTTCTATCTGTGACTGTAAGATCGATACTATCTGTGATATCGTTATTACCTGCTACTGCTC
>CAISHH010000100.1 GCA_903885085.1 uncultured Campylobacterales bacterium | reverse complement strand
AGATCACAGAGCTTACTGATCTCTTCGCCGTAAGAAACAGGAAAAGATGGTGCGTTAGCACCATTGATTAAACAGCTTACAGAAGCAGCACTTCAAGCCGAGATAGAATCTCACCTCACACAAGATCTCAACAGAAATCGTAAAATACTAAAAGATGAGATAGATGCACTCAAAGAATTTGGATACAATGATGTTCAAATTCTAGAAGCAGTTGCGATTACAGGCTATTTCAACTATATCAATACCCTTTCAAATGTGTTTGGGCTTGGTCAAGATTAACTTTTTTTATAACACTAATAAACTTAAAACATAGGAACGCCCATGATAAAAGAAATTGTAAAATATCCTAGAACTCCAAGTAAAGAGTTTGGTACAAGTGTCAGATTTTTTGATGCAAAGCTTTTTGAACTGATCCAAGATATTAAAGATACAATGAACGCTAACAGCTTGGATGCCCTAGCCGCATTTCAGATCGGTTCTCCTCTAGCCGTTATTGTTCTCAAAGATGAAAAAGGAGAGTTTGTCGAGATTATCAACCCTGTTGTAATCAAAAGAGAGGGCAGTATTCATCCAGTTGAAACAACGGCATATTTTCCTGGGCTTAGCGCTACAACTACGAGATATGAAAAGATCAAACTTATGTATAGTGACAGAAATGATACGCAGCAGTTTTTGGAAGCTAATGGAGATCTTGCCATTACGCTCCAAAGAAAAATCGACTATCTTTTTGGTGCAAATATCAGGCTACGACTTTCAAAAGAGGAGGAAGCAGTATTTGATTCTAAACTAGAGTTTGGAACAGATGCCATCACTCAAAATGGCTGTCCGACTGTTTTTAAAAGAGATAGAATTTTGCGAGCGATAAAATATCTTTTTGCTCTAGGTATAGTTGCTTTAGCAGCGAAGTTTTTTCTCTTGGCAGAAAATATCGTACTTCTAAAAATGATGGAAAACTATATTCTTCTTAGTATGATCGCTCTTAGTGTTGTCTACTTTTTTTATGCTCAATACGAAGGAAAACAGTACAAGCATTGTTCCTCTTGCCAGATCGGCAATATTATCGGTACAACACTTATTTCGCTTGTGAGGACAGGAGTTTTATTTGCTCTTTGCCACTTTATACTTTGATCTAAAATAAAACCAAAGGACTACCGCCAAAGCAGACATTGAAAGACTCAGTGTCTGCCCAAGCGTTACAGCGTTACAGCAGATATAACCTATTTGAACATCTGGCGCTCTAAATATCTCTGCTGTTGCTCTTAAAATCCCATATGCAAAGCCATAAAGAAGTAAAAGTTCTCCATCAAATTTTTTATATCTTCTGTACATGTAAACGATGATAAAGACAACAACACCCTCTAGAAATGCTTCATACAATTGTGATGGATGACGTAAAACTCCATCCACATAGATACCCCAAGGAACATCTGTCGCGCGTCCGACAAGCTCTTGATTTAAAAAGTTTCCAATACGTCCAAAGACATACCCAAGAGGAACAGCAACAGCAACTAAATCCATAAACTTTCCAAAAGAGTTACCCGTACGTTTACTGAAGATATATGCTCCAAGTAAAAAGCCAAGAAGTGCTCCATGATAACTCATTCCGCGAATACCGATAAATTCTCCATCTTTAAAAGGATTAAATATCTGCCATGGATGAGAGAGATAATAGCTTGTATCTGGATCATAAAAAAGAATGTATCCAAGTCTCGCACCGAGTATTACCCCTATCTCAACATAGATAAAAAAGCTGTCAAGCTCCTCTTTTGTAATCCCAAGATTATCTTTTTTTACAATCCACTTCGCCATATACAAAGAAGTCAGTAGAGCTAAAACGTACATCATTCCATACCAATGAACTGGTACGACAACGTCAAAAGCGATTGGATTAAAATGTTCGTATATATGATTCCAGTATTCCATTATTTCTCCAAGGCTTCAGCTATAAGCTCGATAGGGTTTTTAAACACAACATCCACATCCGCTTGATACATGGAGTTATTTATCTGCATTCTACATGCGCTACACTCAGCACTTACCACTTGTGCGCCACTTTGTTTTATCATCGCAGCTTTTGGCACTCCGGCTGCTTTTGCAAAATGATACTTTTCTGTTTGCATCGTCACACCGCCAAAGCCACAGCAGACATTTGGATCACTCATCTCTTTGATAACATAGTTTTGAGAGATAAGCTTGCGAGGTTCTTGGTAGATACCTTGCATTTTTCTTGCGTGACAAGGATCATGATAGGTCACAGATACGTTTTGCTTGCCCTTAGAAGCGAGTAATTCTTTAAGATGAGTATGACTCTCTAGCCACTCTGTCGCCATAAATATTTTTTTGGCGACTTTATTTCCACGTTTTCGCCACTCAGGTTGGTCATGAAAATAGTGGTCATAATCGATTTTCAACATTGCACTACATGTAGCCTCTGGTATGATAACAGCCTCAACATCATCGATAAATTTTTCAAAATACTCGATATTATATTTTGCCAAATAATCGACTGTATCAAAATCACCCGTAAAATACGCCGGCGCTGAACAGCATTTTTGTGCTTTTGCCAAGAATGCATCAATCTCTAGATGTTCTAAGATTTTAAGTAAAGAATCGCCCACTTGACGGTAATTATAGTTCCCTAAACATCCTATAAAAATGGCAACTTTTCGTTTTCCGCCATTAGAAATATTTTCAGGATGTGCATTTAAAAAAGAGGTTTTGCCCATACTTGGAAGCAGTCTGTCTTTCTTGATAATAGGCATAGAAAAACGGGGTTCCATCGACTCTATATCTTTACGAATTTTAAACCCGCAAGTCTGAAATACATACCCCATTTTAAAGAGAATATCCATAGTAAATCTATGGCGAAGTAAAAAGAAAAATGCACGTTTGAACCAAGCTATACCGAACTTTTTACGTATATCATTACGAACTTGCTCGATAACCATATCTGTAGGAAGCGATTTTGGACAGACATCTGTACAGTTTGTGCATAAGAAACAGCTTTCAAAGATATCTTTTGCATTTTTATCGAGTTCTAGTTTTCCATCTTGATACGCACCTAAAAGATCTATAAATCCGCGAGGTGAGGTAACTTCATCGGGATTGACATTGTGGATAGTACAAACAGGAATACACTTTCCACATTTTATACATGCATCTGAAGTTTCTTTAAAATTAAATATGTCATTTGTCTGCATGATCACACCGTTTTAGAAAATGTTTTTTGACTTGTCGCATGCTTTTTCATGTATGCATCAAATGGCATCGCAATATTTCTAATAAGCAAAGTTCCCGTCTCAGAACAAACAATATGCTCCTCATCCATTTTTAAAAGGCCATCCTCTGCAAAAGGTTTCAATGCTTCTATCGCATCTGCAAAGTAGGTTTTAAAATCGATATCAAACTCTTTTTCAAAACGTTTGATATCAAGTTTGAAGTTACTCATGAGCTCCATGATCACATATTGGCGGATCATATCATCTTCACTCAAGAAGACGCCTCTCTCAAAAGGAAGACATCCTGCGTCAATCGCTGCTTCATACTCTTCCATCTCTTTAAAATTCTGAGCATAATAATCAACGCCCTCACCTATCGAAGTCAAACCGACACCGATCAAATCTGCGCCGCCTTTTGTTGTGTAGCCTTGGAAATTTCTATGCAGCTCACCCTTTTCGATCGCTTTAAACAGCTCATCTTCAGGCTTTGCAAAGTGATCCATACCTATCATTTTATATCCATGAGAGGTTAAAAAATCTATCGTATACTGCATGATATGTAGCTTTTCTTCTGGCGTTGGAAGCGTCGTTTCATCGATTTTTCTCATCGTCTTTTTAAGCCATGGAACGTGAGCATAATTAAACACCGCATAACGATCAGCATTTAAAGTAAGAGAAAGTGCCAAAGTTTCTTTAAATGTCGCAAGGCTTTGGTATGGAAGTCCGTAGATCAGATCTACATTTACAGAATGCATATTGTATTTTCGAGCCAGATCCATCGCCGCTTTTGTGATATCATAAGGTTGAACACGATGCACTGCAATTTGGACTTTTTCATTGAAATCCTGAATTCCAAAACTGACACGGTTAAACCCAGCGTCACTCATCACCTTCATCTGAGGCTCATCAATATGACGAGGGTCAATTTCACAACTCACCTCAGCCGCTTCAATAAAATTTGGAAAGTGAGATTTGATCATTTTGATGATTTCATCCAGCTGTTCGCTTGAAAAATATGTCGGTGTACCACCTCCAAAATGAAGCTGAATCACCTCTCTTGACATATCAAGATGACGTGAGAGAATCTCTAACTCACGGCGAAGATAATCGATATAGCGTACTTTTTTTTCCTCTTTTGAAGTAAATACAACATTACAGCCGCAAAAGTAACAAGCATTCCTACAAAATGGAAGATGAAAGTAAAGAGAAAGAGGGCGTTTTTTGTCCTCGGATTCAAGTTTATTAATATATTCATTATATTTAAAATCATCATTAAACTCTAGTGCGGTCGGATAACTTGTGTATCTCGGTCCCGGCTTGGAATATTTTGTAAATTTTGTAAAATCCAGCATAAAAATCCATTCATATAATATAGATGCGATTATGGCAAAACTGTGTTGAATAAGGGATAAAATGTATAAATATTCCTCACATGTAAGCAATATCTAAGATGTAAATTCCCATTTATTGTTTACTTTTAACACAAATGTGATAACTTTATAACAAAATCTTTAAAAAATATCACTTTTTGAGTATACTAGCAGTAATAAAGTTATCACTTTTTCAAATAATATAAATGTAGGACAATGTATGAAAAACAAGAGAGTTCTTATTGTTGAGGATGACGAAGTTACAGCGATGAATCTCAAAATGTCCTTGGAGAAACAGGGATATAATGTAGTTGCAATGGCGGACGATGCTACGAGCGCCAAAAGTAAAATCAAAGTCTATACACCTGATATCCTCATCATAGATATCTCTCTTCAAGAAAGTGATGATGGGATCAAACTCGCAAGCTATGTACGTGAAAAACAGCTTATGCCTTTCATCTTTTTAACGGCGCACACTGATGATCATATCATCAAGGATGCAAGTAAGACAGAACCTTATGGATATATTATCAAGCCTTTTGATCCAGCAAACCTACATGTAACGATTCAGATGGCGCTCTATAAATACCATCAGGAAAAAAAGAGAAGTGAAAATCTTGATTTACTCAAAGTTGACAAACTAAACTTAGAAAAACTTCTTTACAATAAAAAACTCTCAGATAAACCAATCGTTCCTTTTGGTGATGGTTATCACCTTGATATCAGCGTTTGTGAAACTTTTTGTAATAATAAAAAGATCAAATTAACAAAAAAAGAAAATGCTTTTATTCGTCTCCTTGTTGCACAACTTGGGCTTGTTGTAACTTTTGATCAGGCAATCAACTATGTTTGGGAAGAGGATGGTGCTACAGAAAATAGTGTTCGCACACTAGTATGGAGACTTAGAAGCAAACTCCCAACAGAAATCATAAAAAATGCCTCTGGTATGGGTTACTATATAGAAGATTAAAACTCTTTAATCTTCTGATATAAGCATTCGATATTTTTTGCACACTCTGAGTACGGATACAAAGTGTTTTCCTCTTTAGCATTTTTTTCCATTTCTTGCGCAAGATTCTGGATCTCTTCAAGTCTAAAATTGGCGCTTGATCCTTTGATAGAATGCGCAAGCTTTGCGATATTGCAATACCCTTTGTTTTCTATCTCATTTTGAAGTTTTGGCAGGGATTCATCCATCTTTTTTATATAAATTTTCATTAATGTTTGTAATTGATCGTAATCAAGTTGGAGTTCGTCTTGAAGATTATGAAGATTAAACTCTTTCTCTTTTGGTATATTTTTTGAATTTAAATAAACTTCTAAAACTCGTTCAAGCTCTTTAAGAATAATTGGTTTCCCTAAAAAGTCATCAACTCCATGCATCATACTTTTTTCTCTTGCACCCTTGATAACATTTGCGGTAAGCATAGAAATAGGTGTATATGTGAGATGATTCTCCTTTTCATATATTCTAATCTCTTGGGTTGCTTCTAAGCCATTTTGTAGTGGCATCTGATCATCCATAAGAATCAGATCATATTTATGTGCATGAAACATTGAAACAGCCTCTTTACCATTTGAGACCATGTCAAAAGTTATTCCATATTTATCCAAAAGAATCTTCATGAGCTCTTGATTTGCCTCATTATCTTCTGCTACTAAAACGTGCCCATCAAATTTTTGGCTCTCTAAAAGAGTTGCAATTCTTTTATTGTATTCTTCGCTCAAGCCTAAGGCTTCTAAACTTTTATCTCTTAATTTTGTCAAATATATAGGAAAACAAAGATTGGTAATATTCCTAACTGATTCATAACTTTCATTCATATACTCCATAATTGCAATTGCGGGTCTATTTTTTTCAATAATGGAATATCGCATACTATCATCAAGATCACTGTCCATAAAATAAAAGAGATCACAATCAGTTTCTTTAATACTATCAATTAAAACTAACTCTATTCCAATTTGCATATAATATTTTTTAAATATATCCAATTTTCTCTTTTCCGTTTTTTCATTCACAAAAAAAGCAATTGTTTTATCTTTAAGCATCTGACAATCAAGATGTAACATCTCTTTGTTAATTATTTTCACTGGAAGATTCAATATAAATGTACTTCCCATCCCTAGAGTTGAACGCACACTTATATGTCCATCCATTAACTCAGCAAGCTGTTTACAGATAGAAAGACCAAGTCCAGTTCCTCCACTTCTTTTGATGATAGTGTTTTGGGCCTGTGTGAATGCTTCAAATATTTTTGTTATATCTTTTTTTTCTATTCCGATTCCAGAATCTTCAACAGATATTTCAAGAAATCCATCTTTATAATAAGCATTTATTTCAATAGTTCCTTTTACAGGCGTAAATTTGATTGCATTACTTAAAAAATTTGAGATAATCTGACCAAGTCGCAATTCATCTGTTAAAATTTCAGAGGGAATAGTAGGGTCTATAAAGCTGAGAATGGAAATCTGTTTCTGGCTTGCAGTTGCAACAAAGAGCTCCATAACGCGAGAAAGGGATGCTTCCAAGTTAAACACTTTTGATTCTAATGTAAATTCACCACTTCGAAGTTTTGAAAAGTCCAAAATATCATTGATAATGTAGAGTAAATTTTCTCCGCTGTTATAGATAATGTCCAAATAATTTTTATGCTTCACTGAGATATTTTCACCTTGCATTAATGACACAAAACCAAGAATTGCATTGAGCGGTGTACGTATTTCATGAGACATATTAGACAAAAAATAATCTTTTGCCTTATCTGCTTCTATCGCTTTTTGTCTTGCATCAATAAGCTTGGTCACTTCATAGCCTATGGCCATATACTCTTTATCCCCGCTAAAAGGATCTACAATAGGGATAATGGTTGTATCTATGTAAACATAGCCTCCATTTTTACGCTTATTTTTTATTGTTCCAACAAAAATTTCATCTGATAAGATAGTTGTCCACATTTTTTTAAAGAAGTTTTTCGACATATCTTCATGGCGCATAATACTATGGTTTCTTCCTATGAGTTCAACTTCTCTATATCCGCACAGATCAACAAATTTATCATTTACGTATGTAATAAAACCTTCACTATCAGTCTTTGAAACTAATGCACTTTCATTGAGAGCATAAATATATTGTTCTAAAAGTTCAACATTTTTACCTATTTCAATATCTTTTTCATAAATAGTCTGTGAATATATTTCTAGAACTTTTGAAAAATTTCTATCAAAAACATAGGTAATTGCTTTAAAAAGATCTTTTGAATTTATCTCTACATCATACGTGTATTCAACCATTGAAAGTTTAAAGTGACTACAGATAATAAAAAGTTCTTTAGCCGTTACATTGCGATCTTTCAGATAACGTAAAAGATCCTCGATTACAGGGCAAGCTCCAAGCTCTAGAATTTCGTTGATTACACCCATAAAATAATCAAAAACATTGTTCGCGTACTCTTCGAAAATTTCTTTATTTATTCCATGTTGGCGAAGAATATTCTGCGGTTCCTCATATTGCATCCATTTTTGGATAACAGATGATTTTCCTTTTTCTAAAACAGTGATATTTGATTTTAAATTTAAAAGTTCATTCATAAAAAAACCGCCTAATAAGATACTAATCTATTATTATACAAAAGTTAACGATTAAAAAAATGATTAGAAGGATTTTTAGAAGATTGAAATCGGGATTATCCCGATTTCGAAGGTTTTAGTGGCTTTTGCCAACAACAATTATCATCTTGATATTAATAATAACAAAACGAATAAACTGCCAGATAAGACAAGTACGCATTGAACGTGCAAACTTACCAGGTATCATAGTAAGATTCATCTTATCATCTCTTTGAAAATTCAACTCTTCGTGTACTACTTTCTTTTCCATATTCTTTCCTTTATTATTATTCTGGAATTAATGTCCAGCCTGGATTTAACTTCGCTTTATAGATAAACAAATAGTGAAGGATATGTTTTATCCAGTGACCAGCAAGACCGATCTCACCAAATGTATAATCCGTATCACGGCCAGTTCCTGGGTATTTTTCAAAATCCGGAACAACAGGATAAACTGTCATCGCAGCTGCTGTACCACTAAACACACCCTTACCCGCTGATGCAACACACGCCGCACCCATCTCAGCCATAGAAGCTTCATGTAAATGTGCTTTATCACCATTTTTAATTAGGTCACAAACACTGTGAGCTACTGCTTTACCGATAATACCCGATGGCATACCTGTACGTGGAGGAGTTGGATTGATCGGAGTTCCATTTACTGAACTCATCGGTTTTGAAATAATGTGTGGTGGAGCAAATGCAATACCAGCAGCAAACATATTTTTATATGATGGATTTTGGTATGTACGAGGCCAATCACTAGCTTTCCACTCAGCATATGGTTTTGGAGTATAATCAGCATCAACTTTCATAAACCCATTTGGAGCAAATACAGTTGCAGTGATATCTTCACCAGTTTTGTTATATGCTTTTAAGCCAACACCAGCAAATGGAGGAATAAGCATAGAAAAATCGAAATCTTCTTCACCCATCGAACCATCAAGAAGCTCATAATGAGCCTTACCAGCTTCAACTTTGTTTACGTGTGCACCAATCAACCAGTCAACCCCACGCTCAGAGAAAAGTGATTCGGCAAATAGTTTAGAACTTACAACGTATCCGCCAACTTTCATATGAAGTCCACCCATACCGAAATCACCCAAAAATGCTTCGTTAGAGATCCATTTCATATCTGCCATATCACGTACACCAGCTTTTCTTAGTTCATGCTCGATGTTAAAAATATACTCAAACGCCGCACCTTGACATGTACACATACCGTGACCTGTACCGATTAGGAACTTTTGACGTTGTCCTTTTTTCATTTTCTCGATAGATTTTTGAAGCTCATCATTTGCATGAACAGCGTGATCTGCCGTACAAACAGAAACAGTAAACTCACCCAAACCATTAGCATCACCAAGCCCTGGAGTAGCAGCAAAGTTTAGTTTCGGGCCTGTTGCATTTACTAGATAATCATATTCAACATTTTCTGTTTGACCAGCTTTTCCCGCTATTGTATATTCAATTGTAACGAACGGCTTATTAGAACTTTCATTACCTTCTGGATTGATAGAAACAGCTTTTGCTTGTTTAAATTCTATGCCAGCTTTTTGATACACAGGTGCCAAATCGAAAGTAACTTCATCTTTAGTCATTTGACCAACACCAACCCAAATGTTAGATGGAATCCAGTTCCACTTAGAATTTGGTGTAACAACAACAACTTCATGTTGTGAACCCAACCATTTTGCTGCGAATGTTGCAGTTGTATGACCTGCGACCCCTCCGCCGAGAACGACTACTCTTGCCATGCCTACTCCTCAATTAAATAATATAACAAAAATCAACGAGAAAATTCAGGATGAAAATCCCAGATTAATATTATAATGTCTTATCATTGTAGTGATGTTTTTCAAAAATAAAGCTTAATTTTTTTAAAAAATCATCCTAATTTGTTGCTTTGTTTCATTTGTTATCTAAAATTTTAGAAATGATCTCATATGTGTTATTTGAAAGATTTTCTGCCTGAATAATTCTTTCTAACTGAAGCTGCATCACATTTTTGTGACTTTCATCCAATTTCTTATAAACTTTAAATGCTCCTGCCAAACCTGAAGCTATCTGCGCATTCATTTTATCTATCTCTATTACTTTATCTGCAATATATTTATATCCGCTTCCATTGACTGCATGAAAATAACTATAGTTTCTTGTAAAACCATATATCAGCGCACGTACAAGATTTGGAACTTTTTCATCATATACTTCATCTCTCTCAGATGCCAAAACACGGGAAAGAACATCATCTCTTTTGGCTGTTGAGATAATAGTAAAATATTTATTCATAATTAGAAGATCATGTTTATATTTTTCATAAAAATCACTAAGAGCTTTTTGTGCAGTTTTACTATAAAAATTCTCTAATAACGAAAGTGCCACCACTTTATCATTCATCGTAATCGAAGAAAAATATTGTTCACTACACAGAACCTCTCCTTCTTCATCTTTGAGAGAAGCCAGATAAAACAATGCCCGATTTTTAAGCGCTCTTTTCCCCATAGAAATAGCAGATAAAGAATCATCTCCAAGCTCATGATATGTTTTGTAAAGATTTAAGAACTGCTCTTTATATCGTCTTGCTATATGCTTTGTAAGTGCTTCTTTCGCATCACACATCTGAGTAAAATCAACGATTTCTCTTGTTTGCATAAGATTTGCGATACTTGGAAGTTCTAAAAGTTGTGCTTTGTACATAGGTTCAATATCAGCGCTTAGGAGCTTTTGAAATGAGCTAACATATTCCTCATTGATTTTATCGTTATCCATCATCTCATTTAATGTTTGTAAAGCAAATTTTTGTGCGGCTTCATATCTATTGAAACTGTCATTTTCATATTGCATCAAAAACGGATAATTCTGAGCTTCACATATCACTTTGATTGGTGCGCTAAAACCTCGGTTGAGAGAGAGTTTTGGTTTACATAGCAAGTTTTCAAATCTAAAAGTTTCTACTTCATCTTTGATAATCAACGTCTGTTCTTGTAAAAACTCACCCTTGTCAGAAAAAAGAGCTACTTTAAATGGATACATAAATCGCTCTTGCTCTTTACCATCAACAGTACTTGGAATAATTTGCTTACATGTAAGCATTAAAATACCGTTTTCAAAACTCTCACTTACCTGTAAAGATGGAGTTCCTGATTGATGGTACCATCTTTTAAACTGGCTCAAATCACCAACATAGTTTTGTTCCATCGCCCAGAAAAAGTCATCTACACGAACCGCTTTACCATCAAAGGTATCAAAGTAAAGTTGCATCGCCTTTTTATAATTTTCTTCGCCGAGTAGCGTGTGATACATTCCTATCACCTCAGCACCCTTTTCATATACAGTTGCAGTATAGAAATTATTCATAGAGATGTAAGAGTCGGGCTGAATAGGATGAGAAGTCGGGCCAGCATCTTCTACAAACTGGCGTTCACGGAGTGATTTGACATTATCAATACGTGTAACATCTGCAGAGTTCATATCTGCGCTAAAGGTCTGATCACGGTAAACTGTAAGTCCCTCTTTGAGCGTAAGCTGAAACCAGTCTCTACATGTAATGCGATTTCCCGTCCAATTATGAAAATACTCATGCGCGATAACGCTCTCAATCCCCATATAATTTTGATCTGTCGCGCTCTCTTTATCAGCTAAAACATAAGTGGAATTAAAGATGTTCAAACCCTTATTTTCCATCGCTCCCATATTAAAACTATCTACTGCGACAATGTTATAAATATCAAGATCGTATTCTCTAGCATACTTCTCTTCATCCCAAGTCATTGCTTTTTTGAGCGACTCCATCGCGTGAAAACATTTTGGTTCATTGCCCTTATCGCAGTAGATATTGAGTTCTATCTCACGCTCATTCATCGTCGTAAAACTCTCAGTTATATTTCCAAGATCTCCTGCGACTAAGGCAAAGAGATAAGAAGGTTTTGCAAAAGGATCCTCCCATACACAAAAATGACGATTATTTTCTACTTCACCGCACTCTTTTTTATTTCCATTACTCAGCAGTGTCGGGTATTTTTTATCTGCAATCACCTTTGTTGTGTACTTCGCCATTACATCTGGACGATCTAAAAAGTAAGTGATACGACGAAATCCTTCAGGCTCATTTTGGGTACAAAACATTCCGTTAGATTTATACAAACCTTCAAGTTCTGTGTTCTTGTGCGGATAAATCTTAGTTTTGATCTGCAATGTAAATAATGGTGACACATTGTAAAGAGTCAGACTTTGCTCATCTACTTTATACATATCTTCTGCTACATTTTTTTCATTATATGTAAGCCCTAAAAGCTCCACACCGACACCATGAAGTCTTAACTCATGAATATCATCGCATAGCTGTAAAATCTTCATATTATTTGTTACAAGAGTATATTCTTCATAAATATCAAACTCTAAATAACACTCTGTAATCGTAAAATCTGGTGCTCTGTACTCTTTTAAAAAAATAGCTTTGTGTTTGCTCATATTGTTTCCTCATTTTGTTTATTCTGATTTCTTGCTCTATTGACAGATCGCGTCCATAAAAAATTAATTACATAATATAAGAGTGATGATATTACTAACGAATAAAATGCCGTTCCCACATAAAGTGGCACAAAAATATGTTCCAAATTTTTAATAAACCATTCTGCTCCCATATGTGCAGGTTGGATCATATGCATACCTAAAAATAACGCTCCAGTTTTATACTCAATATAATAAATAATAGGTATAGTAAACGGATTGGCTACCCATACCATCGTAAGTGCGATTGGCACATTAAATCTTGCAAATGGCATTAAAGCGATAACGGCGAGCATATGCCCTGGCATTGGGATAAGACCAATAAACATACCAATAAACATCGCGCGAGCCACATTTCTTCTTGTTGTAGAAAGGTAAGATCTTGGAATGTTGTACTTTTGAATGAAATTATCTAGCTTTTCGTTTGTACGTTTCTTTTTAAAAAAATCTCTAATCATTCTCATCTTTCATTGAATATCTTTCTTTATGCACAGAAAACTTCCATAAATAGTTTACTGCGTAATACACAATTACAGGCACTGTCAAAGAATAAAATAGTGTACCAACATACAAGGGAATAAATATATTTTTCAAATTTATGCTAAACCATTCCACGCTCATCACAACCGGTTCAATCTGTGTTTGTAAAAAAAAACTTCCTGTGAGATATTCTATATAATACATCGCAGGCATTGTTACAGGATTGCTCAGCCAAACCATAGAAAGAGCAATCGGTACATTAAACTTTGCAAAAGGCATCATTGCAAGGACTGCAAGCATTTGCATCGGCATAGGAATAAAGGCTATAAAAAGCCCAATAAAAAGCCCTTTTGTTATATTTTTTCGATTTGTTGAAAGATAGGCTCTTGGAATATTGTATTTATCTATGAACAAGTCAAGCTTACCGCCAGTACTCTTTTTTTTAAAAAATTTTCTCACCATAAAATACGCCTACTGCTAAATATCACTACTATTATAGCAATTATAATGCTAAAATTGCGACACTAAAAGGATTAACTAATGTCATTTGAAAAAATTGGTCTCATAAAGCCTATCCGTGACGCTATCAGCGAGCTTGGTTATACAGAGCCAACACCGATCCAAGATAGAACCATTGGATTGGTACTTGCTAAAAAAGATGTCTTTGCAACTGCTCAGACAGGCACAGGAAAGACGGCAGCTTTTATGCTGCCTATCATCCAAAGACTCCGAGACAACAAACCTCTCTCACCAAAAGCTGTACGTGTCATAGTGATGACGCCAACGCGTGAACTCGCCATGCAAATAGAAGAAGAGACAAAAAAATATCTCAAATATATGGATAGTTCGGTCGCTTTGCTTGTGGGTGGAAAAAGTTTGGAAGCTCAGGAAAAACAACTCGAAAACGGAATTGATATCCTAATCGCAACTCCAGGAAGACTTAGAGAACACATCATTAAGAAAAGTATAGATCTCAAACATCTTGAAATCTTTGTTATCGATGAAGCGGATAGAATGCTTGATATGGGTTTTGTCACAGACATCAGACTTATCCATGCGGAACTTCAAAGACGTCATCAGACGCTTTTGTTTTCAGCAACTTATACAGATAAAGTCAGAAAACTCTCTCGATTAGTTCTTAGAAAACCAGAGTTTGTAGAAACAGCCAGACAAAATAAGACTATCGACGCTATCAATCAGCACATCTATCTTGTAGATGCTGATAGAAAAGCCGCTCTGCTCTCTTTTCTTATCGGGTCAAAGAATTATCAGCAAGTATTAGTATTTACAAAAACGAAAAAAAGTGCCGATATTTTGGTCGAAGAACTCAAGCTTGATGGACTTAAAGCCGATGTGATCCACGGAGATAAAACACTCGCACAAAGAAATAAAACTCTCACGAAATTCAAGAAAAAAGAGTTACATGTCCTTGTTGCCACAGATATCGCTTCTCGCGGAATAGATATAGAACAGCTTCCACAAGTTATCAACTATGAGCTTCCAACTGTTGCTGAAGACTATGTACATAGAATCGGCAGAACAGGACGTGCGGGACACGATGGCGAGGCTATCACGCTTCTTGATATTAACGACAAAGAGCAGATGAAAGTGATTGAGAGACTCATACATGTAAAGATTCCAAGATCTGAAATCGAAGGTTTTGAAGTTGATATCACAAAAAAGGCTACTTATGATGATATCAAATCAAATCGTCCTAAAAAAGTCTATCCGAAGCCAACACATTCAAGAATAGCTGGAGAAAAAGGTGGTACCTCAAAGGCACCTCAAAAGAAAAATGCTCGCGTTGGGAAAAAAAGAAAAACAACTAAAAGGTCTGGGAAATAATGGAATTTAAATTAAATGATGATTATATAGAGCTTTATAAACTCATAAAAGTTTTAGGACTTGTTGACAGCGGCGCAGATGCAAAACAGATCATCGCCGATGGTCATGTCAGAAGAAACGGTGAAGTAGAACTCAGAAAAAGAGCAAAGATTCTTCAAGGTGAAATCATTGAGATCGCAGAAGTTACTATAAAAGTTATCTAACTTTTATAGTAACACTGAGCTTAAAACTCCGATAAGTCCTCCAAAGACTCCACCCATGTGTTTTTCAATGTTTTTCAAACCCACTCAATAGTCCTTATTTATGGGCTATAAAGCACATTTTCATTTTTTTCATTTTTTCATTTTTTTCCAAAATTATGCTATTTTACAACAAATTGTTGTAAAATTTTGTTGTAAAATTTTTATATAGAAATACATATACTTCAAATTAGAACAAAGGTTTTGAATTACATTGTATTTAAACAAAGGTTTAATTTGGCATTTAGAAAGTTACGTGCAAAAAAATATAGTGGCATCTATGAATACTTTAAAGATAGTGATAAAGATAAAAGAACTGTTGCCTATTATATTTCATATAGAGATATTGATAATAAAACGAAGAAAATCAGATGTGACGCTAATACAAAAGAAGATGCATTAAAAATTCTAAACGACAAAAGAGCAGAGCTTACAAAAGACCGAGCAGAAATACAAAAAGATCAGTCCCTCTTAAGTCGAAAAATTATGAACAATAATTTAAGATTAGAAGATGTTGCAAAACTTTATTTTCCTACAAAAACTGCAAAATCAACTGATATGATAAAATCCTCATATGATAGACTTGTAAATCCTACATTAGGAAAAATGAAAATTACTAAAATTAAAACAGAAGATATAAAAAATCTTAGCGATACTTTAAAACAAACAAAATCTAGACACGGCACACCTCTAAATCCAAGGACAATAAAAAAAACAATTTCGTATCTTAGAGCATTATTTAACTGGGCTATAAAAGAAAGCTATGTAGATAAAAACCCTGTTACTATAAAAGATATTATAAAAGTTGATAAAAATGAGGCAGGAAGAGTTTTGTCAAATGAAGAGCTTGAAAGACTATGGAATTTAGATGAATTTATAACAAAGCCAAGATTATTACTATTTTTAAAAGCTTGTTACAATACTGGGGCTAGACCATCAGCCGTTATGGATATTCAAGTTAAACACATCAATTTTGATAAAAGGACTGTTCATATTAGAGCTATGAAGCAAGGTAAACCGTATGATGCTAGAGTTAGCCAAGAATTCTTAGATTTATTTAAAAATTGGATAGAAGAACATAGATTAGTACATGATAATTTCATCTTCTATCCAATACAACTACATAACAGAGTAGAAAATAAAGAAGAGAAAGAAAAATTCAAAAACCAGTCAACAAGATATCAAAAATATGCAGAGCAATTACGAAAAATATTTGATAAACACTATAATCAAAATATTGGCACATACGATTTAGCATATAGGGTAAGTGTCTATACTATGAGAAGAACTGCCGCAACAAATGTTTATAAAAAATTAGGTATTGTACATGCTAAAAAGTTTTTAAATCATACAGAGATAGGTACGACTATGAAATACCTAAATATTGATGATGATATGGAGATTGTTGATTATGGGCTGTAGGACATCAATTATGTTACAATCAGAACTAAGATTAAAAAGAGCAACAGATGTATATACCCCCATTTAAAATTACTACAAAAATTATAGACTTAATTAGCCAGATAAGTTTAAATATTGGAAAACTCGAAGCTATTGACTCTAAATCTACTCTCCCTATGCTTAGAAAAGTGAATCAGATCAGAACTATTACAGGTACACTGCAAATCGAAGGCAGTACCCTTGATGAAGAGAGAATTACTGCACTTATTGAAGGTAAAAGAGTCTTTGGAAAAGTTGATGAAATAGCAGAAGCAAACGGAGCAATTGCACTATATAAACATCTTGAGGATTTAAACTATAAAGATGAGCAGGAGCTTTTAAAATCACATAAGATTTTAATGGATGAATTACTAAAAAGTGCTGGAACTTATAGAACAAGCGATGTAGGAGTTGGTGGAAAAAATGGTGTTGTGCATGTAGCTCCTCCGAACTGGCATATACCAGAACTCATGAGTAATCTATTTAGATGGTTAAATACTACAGATGAACATCCATTGATTGTGAGTAGCGTGTTTCATTACGAATTTGAGTTTATCCATCCGTTTATTGATGGTAATGGTAGAATGGGTAGATTTTGGCAAAGTCTTATTCTTTACAACTGGAATAACTATTTCAGTGTCATCCCAATTGAAAGTATTATCAGAGATAAACAACAAGAGTATTATAAAGTACTTGAAGAGTGTGGAAGCAGTGGTGAAAGTACGCTATTTATAGAGTTCGCTCTTCAGTCAATTTTAGAAGCTATAGATAAGGTCGGTAATAAAGTCGGTAATAAAGTCGGTAATATAACAGAAAATCAACAGTTGATAATTGAACAGATTCAACTTAACAATAAAATATCTGCATCAAAACTTTCCGACATCGTTGGTATTTCAAGCAGAAAGATTGAAGAGAACTTAGCAAAGTTAAAAGAACAAGGTATCTTACAAAGAATTGATGGTACTAGAGGTTATTGGAAAATATTAAACTAGGAACTTTACAGGTATGACTTATTATGATGCTATTAACAACCTCTTGGATACGATTGATGATACATTAACTTTTCCAATAAACATAATTATTTTTCTCTGTAATGCAGACTATATTCATTCTGAACTTGAATATGAAAAAAGAGATATTAAGAAAATACTTCTTGATGACATACCAAATATCAAACATTTGTCTATTGTATGGATTGATAGTCAAAATAATATAAATAGTAGATCATGGGAACATTTACATCAATGTTATTCAGAAACTCTTGAAAATATTTTGAAGCCATATAAGTATATTACTGCGACAAAAGATAAAAAATATAAGATATATTTATCACCACTATCTGATGAAATAGAATATGAAATCGATGGTTTTGTAAGAAAAGATGATTTTGTATTTATGGATGCCAAATACGAATTTAACGAAATTGTATTACCAAGTTATACTGATTATAGATACCAAAATCTTTATAACTATGAGAAAGAAAAAGAGTATAATGAACCCCTAAAATCAAACCAGTAAAATCTATTTTTTAATTCCAAAACGCTAGAATAAAATACGGAATATATAGGGATTAAGAAATGAGCATCAAACGAAAAATATACAGT
>CAISHH010000099.1 GCA_903885085.1 uncultured Campylobacterales bacterium | reverse complement strand
CTATGAAGATGATTTTTGTAAAAAATGTAATCGTATCCGCTTAACTGCTGAGGGGTTTTTAATCCCGTGTTTGTACTTTGATGAAGCCATGAGTATTAAAGATTTCATCCAACGTGGAGATATCAAAAATGCGGCTTTGGTACTTAAAGAAGTGGTGCGTACAAAACCTGAGAAAAACCGCTGGAGTGAAGCAAGTGATGAAGTTTCTACTCGTGCTTTTTATGAGACGGGTGGATGATGGAAAAGAGATCAAAGAGTACTAGTCAAAAAGCGCTTGTAATCCCTCTTTGTTTTTAATTTTATAGGTGTTATTGAGATCTTTTTCTAGAAGATTAAGTTTTAACAGTTTTTTAAATACACGTGAGAGTGTTTCAGGTGTCATATGCAAGTGTTCTGCTAGTTGATAGTTTTTATAGGTTATAAGCGCATCTCCATTTGTATCATATATGAACTTTGCAAGTCGAGTGGTAGAGTCGAGTACAACGTTGAGTGCGATCACTGACTCAAGGTAGCGTATTTTTTTAGAAAGAGATTTAAAGAATAAAAAGGCAATATCAGGATCATGCAAAAATTCATTTTTGAAGCGGGCAAAATCGATCTGAATAACTTCACCATCTGATTCAAATACAGCAGAAGCGGGGTAAGGCAAACCTTCAAGAACAGCCATCTCTGCAATCAAAGTCGTTGGCATAAAACGATGCATGACAATTTCATTATTTTTTAAATCAGTTTTATAAACTTTTAAAACACCCTCAGTTAATAATGTAAGTGATTTTGGTTGTTCTTTTTCATAAAAAAGAACAGAACCCTTTGGCATTTTGACACGCGTTGCAAAGGTATTTATAAGTGCTAATTGTTCTTCAGAAAGGTTGCTAAAAAAATAAAAATGTTTTAAATCAGTCATCTCAATACCCCTTATTAGATAAATTTTGGTCAAACAGCAGCATAGTCGCTTGAATCATACAAAGGAGAATGTTTTAGAGTTTTACGTAAACTGCTGCTTGACCAAAACGCCTGTTAAACAGGCGAATGTATATGTAAGACTACTTACCTATAAGATCTGAAACTTCTTTGATGTCTGTTTCAGATAGTTTAGCTACCTGCCCCTTCATCAAACCTTTTGATGCTCCACCATAAGTTCCATCTTGGTAACCTTTAAGAGCAGTAGCTATCTCTTTTTTTGTCATTGTATTAATGATTTTACTTTTGCCTAGAGCAGATTTTTCCCCTGTCGCCCCATGGCATCCTGCACATTTTTTGAAAGTTGTCGTACCATCTGCCATGACTGAACTCGATAGTGCCAACAATGCTAAAACACTTATTACTATTTTTTTCATTTGTAACTCCTATTGAAATATATGAAATGATTATATAGGAGATTTATGTTCTATGGCTTGACTTATGTCAAAAAAATGACTTTTCAACTCTTTTTTGAGATAAAAATATAAAAATCTTTAAAAATTAAAATCAGACATACAATCCATAAAAAATCAAGAATGTAGTTGTTATGATAGTTACTCAGTAAATAGAGTGATGGCAAACCAAGCAATAATGGCCATTTAAGAAAATAAAAAAACATAATCAATGCACCATAAAGATGCTTTAGAAAGCTATAGACAAAGCAATAGAAGATTCGAAAAAAGACGCAGAAAAATCAGAAGGTCAAGATACAGGTAAATT
>CAISHH010000098.1 GCA_903885085.1 uncultured Campylobacterales bacterium | reverse complement strand
TAAATGGCTGAAGACGAAGGCGAAAAGACAGAAGAACCCACCTCCAAGAAGATAGAAGATGCCAGGGCAAAGGGGAATGTTCCTAAGAGTCAGGATGCTTCAGGAGTTTTAACACTTTTTGCCGCAATTTTGGCAGTTTTGATGCTTTTTAATTTTATGTCAGAGCATGTAGTATTTTTAACAAAATATTATTTTTCAATGCTTGGTAATACAGAACTCACTCGTGATACTCTTATGAATATTGCAATCGTAACTGCAAAAGAGTTTTTCATCATTTTTCTTCCTCTGTCTCTCATCGTTGCTATTTCAGGAGTTTTAGCAGCACTTGCTCAGTTTGGTTTTTTGTTTAATGCAGATGCAATCGCTCCAAATTTTTCTAAACTCAATATTATCAGCGGTATGAAAAACCTTTTTTCTCTTAAAAAACTTGTAGATGGGTTAAAGATCACATTGAAGTCTTTGACTACGCTAGGTATTGGCTTTTATTTCTTCTTTCTCTACACAAAAGAGCTCCCAACAGTCGTGCTCTTTAGCTTGCATGATCAACTTTCTTGGATGGTGCATAAGGCAATTATCTTAGCGGCAATCATGTTATTTATCATCGGAATTTATGCGGCTATTGATGTTGTCCTTGTCCGAAAACGTTATTTTGATGGTCTAAAAATGAGCAAACAAGAGATCAAAGATGAGATGAAAAATATGGAAGGAGATCCACTTATCAAAGGGAAAATTCGTCAGATGCAGATGCAATCAGCGAGAAAGCGAATGATGGCCTCAGTGCCTCAAGCTGATGTAGTTATCACCAATCCAACTCACTATGCTGTTGCAATTAAATATGATGAGAAAAAGGGTCATGCCCCGGTTGTTTTGGCAAAAGGGATGAATCATATGGCACTCAAGATTAAAGAGATCGCTCGTGAAAACGGCGTGCATATTGTTCAAGATCCTCCTCTAGCCCGTGCATTATATGCTCAAGTAGAAGTAGAACGTGAAATTCCAGAAGAGCTCTTTACTGCAGTTGCCGAAGTACTGGCATATGTCTACAAAATGAATAAAAATTAGCCTATAATTGCACCATGAAAAATCCAAAAATCATTGAAACTATTGAAAAAGCAAAACATGTTGTTGTGATTTCTCACGTCAATCCTGACGCTGATTCTCTCAGTAGCGCCTCTGCTGTTTATACTTATATGTTAAAATTGCACAAGAAGGTTTCTTTTTTTTGTGCATCGAAAAATATAGACGAAAAATTGAAATTTTTACCATGGGTAGAAAAACTGCGGGATGTTTTTCCTGCAGATGCGGATCTTGCGATCAGTTTGGATTGTGGAACACATACGAGAATCGGTACAGAAATTGCTGTTGATCTTATCAATATTGACCACCACCAGAGTAACGATGCGTATGCGAGATTTAATATTGTAGATCCGGATGCGATCAGTACGACTCAGGTTTTGTTTGATTTTTTTAAAGCAAATGAGATATCGATCAATCCTAAAATGGCAACGGCTCTTTACGCGGGTTTACTTGATGATTCATCCAACTTTTTAAGTAAAAAAACTGATGAAAAAGTTTTTGCAATGGCGAAAGAGTTATGTGAACTTGGAGCTGATGTCAAAACATGTAGCGAATATATCTCAAAATATATGTCACTCGCGGCTTATCGTCTTAAAGGTGCTATGATGCTTTCGATGAACTTGCATCAAGATGGCGAGATTGCGCTTTTACATGTAGACCAAGAGATGATGCAAAAATATGGTGCAAGAGCGAGTGATTGTGAAGCGGCGTTAGAAGAAGCTTTACACCTGCCGAGTGTTAGAGTGGCTTTGTTGCTTCGTGAAAATAAAGACAGGACACTCAAAGGATCGCTCAGAAGTGATGGCAGTGTCAATGTGAACAATGTTGCAAATATTTATGGAGGCGGTGGACATCCCCATTCATCAGGATTCACGCTTAAGACAAATGATATGCAAGACGTTATAAAAGAAATAATACAACTCATAAAGGAACACAAACAATGAAACAAAGAAGAGACTCATCATCGCTTATAACTTGGATATTTTTTCTATCACTAATAGGGGGAGCTATATTTATTTATACATCTTCCATGTTTAACCGTAATGCACCAGAAGTTAAGGTTGACAAAGATGGGTATTGGAACCTCAAAGATCCTTTACATGTAAACATAAAAGATCAAAGTGGAATCGTTGAATATTCAGTGACGCTTAATGTTGACAATCAGGATTATGTGATAGCAAATGAAAAATTGATGAAAAAAGAGAATAATGTTTCTATGGACGTTACTCCTCCAAAACAGCTTTTTAGACTTAGAAGCGATAAAGCAAAGATTACGATTACAGCGAGAGATGCTAGTAAATGGAACTTTTTTCGTGGCAATGTGACTAAGCAAGAGGTTAATTTAGTTATTGATTCTAAAAGACCTGTTGTAACGGATTTGACTAATTCCTATGCGATTGAAAAGGGTGGGAGCGCACTTGTTATTTTTAAAGCAAGTGATGAGCATCTTAAAAGTGTAAAAATCAGTACAAATTTTGGAAAAGATTTTTATGCGCAGCCGTTTGTGAAACCGGGATATTATATCGCTCTTATCGCATGGCCGATAACTCAACCTAACTTTAGAGCGACTATTGTAGCTGAAGATATGGCTGGAAATAAAGCAGAGGATTATGTGAGACTTTACCTCGTTGACAGACAATACAAAGTATCAAATATGGAAGTGAAAGATGCATTCCTTGATGGAAAAATTGCTCAACTTGGAGATGAATTTCCAGAGACTGCAGGTGTTAGTGATAAGCTAGAGAAATTTAAACTTATCAATGAAACTGTACGAGCAAAAAATGAAGATCTTATCCATAAAATAACTTCAAAAGTAGACCAAAAGAAGATGATAATTGATTTTAGCATCAAGCCTATGTATCCTCTTGTAAATGGTGCGCCAGTTGCAAGTTATGCAGATCACAGGATCTACTCATATAATGGAAAAGTGGTTAGTGAAGCGTATCATATGGGACTTGACCTTGCGAGTGTTCATCAGGCAGATATTCTAACTCAAAATCCTGGGCATGTTGTGTTTGCAAGTTATAATGGACTATATGGTAATGATCCGATTATCGATCACGGACTTGGACTTTATACACTTTATGGTCATTGTTCAAGTTTAAATATAGCAGTCGGTGATGAAGTGAAACCAGGTCAAATCTTAGGAAAAACAGGTATGACAGGATATGCAATGGGCGATCACCTACATTTTGGAGTTTTGGTTCAGGGTGTGGAAGTTCGTCCTGAAGAGTGGATGGATACACGTTGGATGAAATTAAATATTGAAGATGTCATCAAGGATGGAAAAAGTATCATCGAAAAACAATAGTCCTATAATTGGGTTATAATTCTAAAATATATATTGCTTAGGCAAGAATCAAGAATGAAAGAATAGGAACTTGAGTTATGTACCAAACAACTATTAAAAAACCTGTTTCACTTGTTGGAATAGGTCTTCATCGCGGAAATCCAGTCAACTTGACCTTGGAGCCGCTCGAGGCTAACAGTGGCATTGTTTTTGTAAGAAGAGATGTCGGTGTTTCTATTCCACTAATCCCACAAAATGTTGTCGATACAAAGATGGCGACAGTTATTGGTAAAGATGGATTTTCTATATCTACAATCGAGCATCTTTTGTCCGCTGTATATGCGTATGGAATAGATAATCTCAGAATCGTTGTTGATTCAGACGAAGTTCCTGTAATGGATGGAAGTAGTGCAAGTTTTTGTATGCTTTTAGATGAAGCAGGCACCCTTGAACAAGATATCCCTAAGCGTATTATGGTCATTAAAAAAGATATTGAGATTCGTGATGGTGATAAATATGTCAAACTTTCTCCATCAAAAGATCTTCGTTACGATTTTACTATTAAATTTTCTCATCCAGTGATAGAACATCAGGCGTATGTTTTAGAGTTTACAAAAGAAAACTATAAAAAAGAAGTTGCTCGTGCTCGAACTTTTGGCTTTTTACATGAAGTTCAGTATCTCAGATCAAAAGGCCTAGCGCTTGGCGGTTCTTTAGAAAATGCAATTGTTTTAGATGAAAAAAAAGTTTTAAATCCTGAAGGACTTCGTTTTACTGATGAGTTCGTAAGACATAAAATTCTTGATGCCATTGGCGATATGAGTCTTATAGGGATGAATTTTATCGGCAATTATGAAGCTCTTGCAGGAAGTCATCATCTCAATCACATGTTGACCTTGGAGCTTTTAAAAGATCCAGCAAACTATGAGATAGTTGACATCGTTGGGGTAAAAGAGAAAGAATACGCAAAAGCATATGCATAAGAAAGATATTGATCTAGTAGTTTTAGCACTCAGTTCTCCAATAATGTTTGGTATTTATGAAGATAACAAGCTCATTGACTCTGTTATTACAGAGGAAAAAAGCTCTGAGGTGCTTCCTCAGATATATGAGAATTTGCAAAAGAAATATAAAATAAATAATCTCTTCTATGCAAATGGTCCGGGAAGTTTTATGGCTATTAAAGTCACCTATATTTTTCTAAAATCGATTTCAGTTTTAAAAAATATACCACTATTTGCTACAGATGCATTTTATTTTAATCAAAATAGTCCAATAAAAGCAGTTGGAAAGCTCTATTTTGTTAAAACTTCACAAGAGATAAAAGCGGAAAAATTGGATGAGCCACTCTCTTCAAAATTTACGTTGCCAGAATTTTTAAATTACAATGATTTTGATAGCAATACGGTTCCAAATTATGGAATCGGTGCCCTCGGATAAGGAACAAAGTGACTATAAGTGTACCAGCAACAAGCGCAAACTTAGGACCAGGATTTGATTCACTCGGTCTAGCCGTAGATCTTAGAAATATAGTTGAGTTTCATCCTTCGAAGTTTTTCAGTATTGCCATAAAAGGTGAAGGTGCGAACAATCCAAGACTTAAAGGCAATAACCTTTTTGTAAGTATTTTTAACGAGCATTATGAACGTTTAACACAAACGAAACAGACTTTTAAATTTACATTTTTCAACCAAATTCCTATGTCAAGAGGACTGGGAAGCTCTTCTGCTGTCATTGTAAGTGCAATTTCTACTGCGCATGAGGCAGCCGGAGTAAAAGTCTCAAATAGAAGAATACTCAATCACGCACTTGCATATGAATCTCATCCAGACAACATTACACCTGCGGTTATGGGCGGTTTTAATGCGGCTACTATTGAGAAAAATAAAGTTTTTTCACAAAAAAAACATATGCCTGATTATCTTAAAGCGGTTGTTGTTATCCCAAATAAACCGATCAACACTTCCAAATCAAGGACACTGTTGCCAAAGTCCTATTCTAAAGAGAATGCGGTCTATAATCTTTCACATACAGCAGTCACAACTGCCGCATTTTTCAATGAGGATTGGGAGATGTTACGTCTTGCTACTCAAGACAGATTTCATCAAAAGATCCGCATGAAGATGATGCCGGAGCTTTTTACAATACAAAAGATAGCATACGATAGCGGTGCATTGATGAGTACGCTCTCAGGAAGCGGTTCAACGTTTTTTTCAATGGTCTATGACCAAGATGCTGCGGCATTAAATAATAGGTTTAAGCAAAAGTTTCCAGATTATGAAGTAAAGACTTTGGATTTTGACAATAACGGTCTCGTTGTTGAGCGCTAGTTTATAGAAAATTGAAGCAATATTTAGATACAATGCCGAAAATTTCCAGCAATCCTACTCGAATGTGTATAACCTGCAGAGATAGATTTCCGCAATATGTGTTATTACGTTTGAGATGCTTGGATAAGTCACTGCAGCATTTTACAAATAGTGGACGAAGCTTTTATCTTTGTCAAGAGTGTTTAAAAAATGAAAATAAAGTCGTAAAATCGTTAATGCGACAATGTAAAATGAGTGATATGGCAAGTTTGTCTAACCAGTTAAAGGAGATTATAACTCAGAATGGAAAAAGTTAGAGTACACGAAATAGCAAAAGAACTTGGTATTACATCAAAAGAGGTAGTGAAGAAAGCTACAGATATGGGCTTGGATCTAAAAACAGCGTCAAGCACAGTATCGATGGAAGAAGCTGAGAAGATAGTAAATTATATTATGAATGGTGCGGAAAATGAAGTAACTCATGAAGCACCTAAAGAAACAACTCCTAAAAAAGAAGAAGCAGTTGAACCAATGAAAGAATCTGTTAGTGATATAAAGATTCAAGAAGTTAAAAAAGAAACTGTTGTAGAACAAGTAGAGATCGTAGAATC
>CAISHH010000097.1 GCA_903885085.1 uncultured Campylobacterales bacterium | reverse complement strand
TTTTACGATTTCTGTTGAGATCTTGTGTGAGGTGAGATTCTATCTCGGCTTGTAGGGCAGCTTCTGTAAGCTGTTTAATTAATGGTGCTAGCGCACCATCTTTTCCTGTGAGAGCTTTGCCCTCACGAATTTGTTGCAATATTGCCTGTGTATCTAGTGTTAGTTCCATGTGTCTGTCCTTGAGTAGTTGATATTCTACTGGATTGACACAGAATTTCTAACGCTCCCTTTTGTTAGTAGATTTATAAGTAAGACAACAGAACTTTCTTAGCTCTGTTGTCTAGCAGATAGATTACTCTATTTCTGCGTCGATAACATCATCATCAGCTTTTTTAGCAGCTTGTGCCGGCTCGCCTTGACCCTCTTGTTTGTACATTTGTTCAGCCATTTTATGACTTACTTCAGTTAGAGTTTTTACTTTAGCTTCGATTTGCTCTTTTGTAGCATTTGTATCTTTTAGGGTCTCTTTGAGATCAGCTATTGCAGCTTCAATTTTTGCTTTTTCTTCTGCTTCAACTTTATCGCCATTTTCAGAGATAGCTTTTTCAGTTTGAGCAATCAGTGCATCTGCTTGATTTTTAAGATCTACAAGCTCTTTTCTTGTTTTATCTTCAGCTTTATGAGCTTCTGCATCTTGAACCATTCTGTTTATCTCATCTTCACTTAGTCCTGAACTTCCAGAAATTGTGATCGACTGAGATTTACCTGTACCTTTGTCTGTTGAGCTAACAGTTAAAATACCATTTGCATCGATGTCAAATGTTACTTCGATTTGAGGTACACCTCTTGGAGCTGCTGGAATATCTCCTAGTTCAAACAATCCTAGTGATTTATTATCTTTTGCAAACTCTCTCTCACCTTGAACAACTGAGATGCTTACAGCTGGTTGATTATTTTCTGCTGTTGAGAAGATTTGAGATTTTTTAACAGGGATAGTTGTCCCTTTTTCAATGATCTTCGTAGCCACACCGCCTAAAGTCTCAATTCCAAGTGAAAGAGGAGTTACATCTAGAAGAAGAACGTCTTTAACATCTCCTCTTAAAACTCCACCTTGGATAGCCGCACCAGCTGCAACAACTTCATCAGGGTTAACGCTTTTGTTCAGTGTTTTACCACCGAAGTAATCAGATACCATTTTTTGCGCCAATGGAACACGGATAGAACCACCAACCATGATAATCTCTTTGATATTGTTGTTGTCTAAACCTGACTCTTTCATTGCAGTTTTGATATGGTCAATCGTTTCTTCGATGAGTGACTCAATCATACCTTCAAATTTTGCACGAGTAAGTTTGATAACTAAGTGTTGTGGACCAGCTTCTGTCATAGTGATAAATGGTAAGTTGATTTCAGTTTCAGTTGCGCTTGAAAGCTCTTTTTTAGCATTTTCAGCAGCATCTTTTAATCTTTGAAGTGCCATTTTGTCATTTTTAAGCTCTATTCCATGAGTAGATTTAAATTCTGAATTTAAAAAATCAACGATTTTGTTGTCAAAGTCATCTCCACCAAGGAACGCATTTCCATCAGTTGAAAGAACCTCAAAAGTTCCCTCGCTGATCTCTAGTACAGTAACATCAAATGTTCCACCACCAAGGTCATAAACAAGTACATTTTCCTCAGCTTTACTCTCTAATCCATAAGCAAGAGCAGAAGCTGTAGGCTCGTTGATAATACGAAGAACATTAAGTCCTGCGATAGTTCCTGCATCTTTTGTCGCTTTACGTTGAGCATCATTAAAATAAGCTGGAACTGTAATAACCGCGTCAGTTACAGTTGAACCAAGATACGCTTCTGCATCTTCTTTTAATTTTGAAAGAATTTTTGCTGAAATCTCTTGAGGCGTGTAAACTTTACCAGCTACATCAACAGCAGCCATTCCATCTTTGTTTACAATGTTGTATGTTACTTTATCGTGAGCCGCTTTTGCGTTCTCTTCACTCATCATGAGACCCATAATTCTCTTAATTGAAGAGATAGTTTTGTTTGGGTTTGTAATCGCTTGACGTTTTGCAGGATCGCCTACTAAAACATCACCTTTATCTGTGAAAGCTACAACTGAAGGAGTTGTATTTTTCCCCTCTTTATTTGGGATGATTTTTGCCTCACCACCTTCATATACCGCTACACAAGAGTTTGTTGTTCCTAAATCTATACCTATAACTTTTGACATGTTGTTTCCTTGATTTTATTTTTTAAATTGTTTAATTTGCTACTACAACCATCGCATCGCGAAGTGGTCTATCTTTATATCTGTATCCAGTTTGAAAAGTTTGTACGATCTGTCCACTTTCGTGAGCGTCGCTATCCACTCTTTGAACTGCGTTGTGAATATTTGGATCAAACTCTTCATCATGACTCACCGCTGTAACTCCATGTTTTTCAAGGGTAGTTGTCAGCTGCTTCATCGTGAGTTCCATTCCTTCGATCAACTTGTTAAGCAACTCTTGCGTATCTATGTCAGATTTTGTCGCCTGAATTGCCATCAAAAGTGAATCTGCAACTGGAATCAAATCTTTTGCAAATTTTTCATTTGCGTATTCAAGAGCTTGATACTTTTCACGCTCTAAACGTTTCTTAATATTATCAAAATCTGCATGTACTCTTGCGTACTTATCTTTCAATTCAGCGTTTTCAGCCTTAAGCTGCTCCACTTCACTAAGCTCTTCTACCACTTCATCTTGAGTCTCAACTTCCTCGTTTACTGGTGTTGATTCTTCATTTATTGTTTCATTAGACATATTTAAAAATGACTCCTTTTTTGAAATCTAGAGTAATTATAGCAAATTGAGTCAATCATTGTCAAGTGCTATATTCCAAATTATAGTAAAGATAGTTTAGTCTTAGTATATCAAGTTTATCTTATTGTTTACTTGCATCAGCTAGAGTAAGACAAAACAAGACCTCTTTACCTTTACATGTAAGCGTGTTACATGCCTCTGTTAGTGTAAACCCAGTTGTAATGATATCATCAACTAAGATAACATTATTCTCAGGAAACTCTTTATATACAAAGTTCCTTGGATTATTAAGCCGATATTCTTTGGTTTTTCCTGAATAAGTGATGTTGTTATTGGAGCGAAGTTTTGCATATTTTGGTGAGAGCGTTTTACTTCTGAGAGCTTTAGTTAAGATGGCTGTGTGGGAATAACCATTTTTTACTCTATCATCAATCCCAATGACTGCAACCTTTTCATCAAAGCGAAACTCTTGCGCAAATTTCTTCAACGCAATCTCTGCAAGAATAGAGTAGATGTAGTATCCAAGATCGGTATGTTTAGTGTGAAGCAAATCTTTAATATCTTCATATTTGTAAAAAGAGATCACTTGGATATTGTTTAAAATAGTGCGTTTGTGAATGGTGGGAGTTAGAAAAGTTTGCTTACATGTAAGACAGATGTGTGAGAATGAAAAGTTCTCACACAACATACAGCGCATTTTAGTCCATTTTTAATATAGACATAAATGCTTCTTGTGGAAGCTGAACTTTTCCTATGGACTTCATACGTTTTTTACCCGCTTTTTGTTTTTCTAAAAGTTTACGTTTACGAGTGATATCGCCTCCGTAACATTTAGCTGTTACGTTTTTGCCCATACTTTTTACCGTTTCCCGAGCGATAACACGGTTGCCGATAGACGCTTGAACAGCGACTTCAAAAAGCTGACGAGGGATAAGTTCTTTCATATTTTTGACAAGCACACGTCCGCGAGAATCTGCAGAAGTTCTTGGTACGATAACTGATAGCGCATCAACGACGTCGCCTGCAACTCTTACATCAAGTTTGACCAAATCTCCCTCTTTAAAGTCACTCGGTTCATAATCAAAACTCGCATATCCTTTTGAGATAGACTTGAGTTTGTCATAAAAATCGACAACGATCTCATTCATAGGAAGATAATATTCTAATAAAACACGCTCTTCATTAAGGTAACTCATCTTGTCTTGCATACCGCGTTTTGTCATCAAAAGTGTGATGATATTTCCAAGATAGTCAGTCGGTGTGATAACAGTTGCCTTCACATAAGGCTCTTCAATATGCTCTATATAGTTTGGCTCAGGAAGTTCAGAAGGGTTTTGAACCTCGATCATCTCCCCGTTTGTCATATACACATGATAGACAACAGAGGGCGCGGTTGCGATGAGATCGACATTAAACTCACGTTCTAAACGCTCTTTGACAACCTCCATATGAAGCATTCCCAAAAATCCAACACGAAAGCCAAATCCTAGTGCCACAGAAGTTTCAGGCTCATAAGAAAGTGAACTATCATTGAGTTTGAGTTTATCAAGCGCTTCACGAAGATCTTCAAATTTATCTGTGTCTATCGGATAAAGTCCTGCAAATACGAAAGGCTTTGCAGGTTCATATTTAAGGGCAGGTTCTTTTGTTGGATTTTTAGCATCTGTGATAGTATCGCCGACATGTATGATATGTGCATCTTTAAGACCTAGCACGACAATGCCGATTTCGCCACTTTGTATCGCTTCAGTTTTTTGGCGTTTAAGTGGATGTGGATACATCAAATCTAAAACATGATGCTCTTCGTCATTGCTCATAAGTTTTACAAGTTGCCCTTTTTTGATAGAGCCATCAAATACACGAACAAGAGCAAGCGCACCAAGATAAGCATCAAACCAAGAGTCATAAATGATCGCTTTTGTTGTAGCATCTGGATCACCTTCAGGTTCAGGAACACGGTCAACAATAGCGTCAAGAAGCTCACGGATTCCGACACCACTTTTTGCAGAGACTAAAAGTGCATCGCTTGCATCTATACCGATACTTGTTTCGATCTCTTGCGCTACTTTCTCAGGATCAGCCGCTGGAAGGTCGATCTTGTTGATAACGGGAATGATTTCTAAGTTATGATCAAGCGCCATATAAACATTTGCTAAAGTTTGAGCTTCAACACCTTGTGCGGCATCGACGATAAGCAACGCCCCATCACTTGATGCAAGGGATTTACTTACTTCGTAAGAGAAGTCGACATGGCCCGGAGTGTCAATGAGATTTAAAACATAATGCTGACCATCTTTGACATAGTCAAGTCTTACAGATTGCGCTTTGATGGTGATACCGCGTTCTTGTTCGATATCCATCGTATCCATCATCTGTTTTGTCATCTCACGTTCAGTTACAGCGCCGCACTCTTGGATGATACGGTCTGCAAGCGTACTTTTCCCATGGTCGATATGAGCGATAATAGAAAAGTTTCTAATGTTTTTCATAAATGTTTATTCTTTAAATTTAGGATGTTTACTATTTTCTATGTAAAAAGTGAGTTAACACTTTCGTTGTGATATACGCGACGAATTACTTCAGCAAAAAGTGGAGCAACTGTCAATACTTTGATCTTTTTATTTGGTTGTGAAACGAGAGTATTTGAAACGATAAGCTCATCAAGTTCGCCATTGTCGATATTTTCATATGCTTTTCCGCTTAAAACTGCGTGAGTTGCACATGCCATAACTGAAGTAGCGCCATTTTTTTTCAAAGCTGAAGCCGCTTTTACCATAGTTCCTGCAGTATCAACCATATCATCGATCATAATGACATCTTTACCTGTTACATCTCCGATGATATTCATAACTTCAGCAACATTTGCTTTTTCACGACGTTTATCAACGATAACCATCTCTAAACCCATTTTTTCAGCAAAGTAACGAGCACGAGCAACCCCGCCAATATCTGGAGAAGCAATCACTGGGTTTGGTAAGTTCTTAGATTTGATATACTCTTTGAAGATGATAGAACCGTATAGGTTATCAACTGGAATATCAAAGAAACCTTGGATTTGGCCTGCATGAAGGTCGATAGTCACAACGCGGTCGATGCCAGCAGTTTCATACATGTTTGCAACTAAACGAGCTGAAATAGGAACACGAGGAGCCGCTTTTCTATCTTGTCTTGCATATCCGAAATATGGAACAACTGCCGTAATACTACTTGCACTTGAACGGCGAAGAGCATCTGTCATAATTAAAAGTTCCATTAAATTGTCGTTTGATGGAGCTCCTGTTGATTGGATAATAAATACATCACGTCCACGAACACTCTCAGCAATCTGAATCGATATCTCTCCATCGCTAAAACGTTTAATTTCTGCTTTTGCCAATGGAACATCCAAGTTCTGGCACACCTCTTTTGCAAATTCAACGCTAGATGTACCAGCAAATATCTTATAACCGCGCATTTCATTCCTTGAAAATATAATTGCGCAATTATAGCAAATCGGTTCTTTGAAACTATTAAAGCTTAAATCTCATCTTTATTTATCTCTACACCGCCGTATTCTAGGGTGTAAATGAGATCTGAAGTATAGAGTTTGTCAAAATTGGCAAGCATTATTTTTTTTAAGTAATCTTTTTCAGCTTGTTCTGCGTGCATCAAACTGCCGGCAAAAATCCCTTTTTTTTCTAACACAAGCGAGGTAATATCACTGTCCATATTAATATGGTGCATCAATTCTTGTATATCTGTTTCAAAAATAGAGCTTAGTAGTGAAAACATCCCAGCCAAATAAGCTTTTTCTTTGTTTCTTGGCGCTGCTTCTGCTTCCATTCTTTCCGCTCGTTTGATGGAAAGCTCAAGCATCGTTTTTGAAGCAGGATTTGTTGAAACTTCGGAGTAAAGATAGACAAGTAGCCAGCGCAATAGCTTCTCTCTTCCCATAAGGGTAATGACTTGCGCCAGAGATTCTACTTTGAGATTAAGCTTTTGTGTATTATTGAAAAACTGGACAAGTTTATAAGAAAGATCTGGTTGTTTTTTTATAAAAAATTCGAGTTTATCATTAGTAGTATTATCTTCTTTAATTATTTTTATAAGCTGAAGAATAATAAATTGTGCTGGCTCTTTTGAGCCTATGATCTCCATCTTTTCAGGTTTATCTATATAATATCCTTGAAAAAGATCAAATCCCATCTCAAGATACTCTTTAAAATCATCTTTTGATTCGATATTTTGTGCTAGGAGTTTGATCCTTGTACCTTTAAATTTATTGACAACTTTTTGCAAATTTTGATACTCTGAGAGGACAATATCCATTTTGATGATGTCGATGTAATTAAAAATTCTACTAAATTTACTGATCATGTCCGCACTCGAATCAAAGTGATCGATGGAAAATCTAAAACCTCTTTTTTTATATTGGACAATTTTATTGATGACATTTTCTGTAAGATTTATGTTCTCATGTATATTTAAAATAAATCTGTCTTTATCTAAAAGGTCCAAAATTCCTTTGGTCAAAGTAGCGTCATCTACGTTGATATAAGCTAAAGTTTTTTGCCCCAAAAGTTGATCTAACTCTGTACTCGTTATCAAACTAATGATGAGTTGTGAAGTTCCTTTTACAGTGTCAGAAAAACTAGCTTCATAATTGAATTGATCTTTGAAAAGAAGTTCGTACGCATAAAGCTCATTTTTGGTGTTGATAATTTTTTGTTTATAGATATTGATGATATTCATAGATAAATCCCC
>CAISHH010000096.1 GCA_903885085.1 uncultured Campylobacterales bacterium | reverse complement strand
TCAGGCTCAAACTCATAAAACTCTCTAAAGGTTTGAAGCGTTCTTGTAAAATATTCAAAAGCCTCCAAAGAGTTTAAGTCGCCGATATGAGGTGATAAAATGATATTTTCATCAAACGCAAGTGCGAGAGTATTTTTTTGATTTGCACCTACTGCCAATATTTTTTTAGCATACTTTTGCGTTAGTAACATACTCTTTGGCGCGTAACCTCGGGAATGTCGCATAACAATCGTTTCATTACCACTTTGCATCACAACGCTGTCATCACAACCGTTTACGATTTCTCTGTCGTAAGTGAGCACGGCATCGATTACAAGCCCGAGTTTTAAAAAAACATCTTTTTCATCTATGATAATAGGCTCGTCACTCAGGTTTGCACTTGTCGCAACGATGGGAGTTTGAAGCTCTTGTAAAAGCCTTACATGTAAGGGTGTATAGGGCAAAAAAACACCGAGTCTATCGATATTTGGAGCTACAAATTTTGAAAGTGTTGTTTGAAATTTTTTTTCTACTATGACGATTGGACGTTCATGACTTTGAATGAGCACTTTCTCTTTTTCGTTGATATTAGTTTCTCGTCCTAGTGTCTGCATATTTTCAAACATTACAGCCAAAGGCTTGCTTGGACGTTTTTTTCTTTTTCGCAGCGCGGATACAGCCTCGTCGTTTAAAGCGTCACACACAATGTGAAAACCACCTACTCCCTTGATAGCTACTATTTTCCCCTCTTTAATCAGCTTACATGTAAGCGTTATGGCTTGGGAATTTTTTGCTATTTCTTTACCATCACAATCTAAAAGAGTGAGCGTTGGGCCACAGTTAGGACAGCTGATAGGTTCTGCGTGGTAGCGTCTGTTAGAAGGATCTTCATACTCGGCTTGACACTCCTTACACATCGTAAATTTTGCCATTGAGGTATTTTTTCTATCATAAGGAAGAGCTTTAATAATGGTGTATCTTGGTCCGCAGTCGGTGCAGTTGATAAATGGGTACGCATATCTGCGATTACGCGGATCTTGCATCTCCATTTTGCATTTTTCGCATAAAGAGATATCAGGAGAAAGCATTGTAAAAGCAGATGAGTTTTTTTGAGACTCTAAAATAGTAAATCCCAAAGAGCCAGTTATCGGCAACTCCTTTATATGTAAAGAGTCAATGCGGCTTAGCGGCGGTGGATTTGTCTCTAATGCATGAAGAAATCTTTCTATCGCCGCATTTTCACCCTCAAGCTCAATGCTTACTCCATTAGAATCATTTAATATGAATCCAGAGAGATGCTGTTGATGAGCTTTCTGATACACAAAGGGACGAAATCCGACCCCTTGAACAATCCCCTTGACTCTGACCTCTACTCTTTTAGAGATAGACTCCGCCGACAACAGCGTTCTCCTTGCCTATTGGATAGTTCATATTTAAAAGTGGCGGGGTTAGTTTTAGGTTTCTTTGCATCCTGCTAAAGAGTGACTGATTTGCAAAATGAGTGCCACAAAGGATGATATGTTTTGCCTTTGTTTTTCCCTGTATCTCTTTGATAAGTTCACTAAAATAATCTCCCAAAGACTCAAATATAGAGTAACTAAGCATTACACTATCAACTCCGCCAAGTTGATAACTGACAATACTTGATAAAAATGCAATATGGTCAAAGCGATTGTCTTTGACATGCGTATCTATCTGAATACCGCCTTTGCCGACAAACTTCAAGGCTTCTTTTGTCACGCCACGCATCGTTTCATCTTCAATCCCAAGGACAATGGCCGTAGCCACAAAAAGGTCAACTTCCCCTTTTGTCTCTAAAGCTTCCAATTTTTCATACACGAGAGGCATCTTCGTTTGAAGATTGGTAATAAGGCGATCTGAGCCTTCTCTAAGTGTTCTCATCTTTTCTAAAAGATCCGCTGCGTTAAAGTCTTTCTGTGGCACTATTTTTATAACTTGTTTTCCGTCATAGTATAAAAATGAGGCTTCCTCATCAAAATAGACTCCGACACAACCGCTTCCAAAAAGCTGGTGCTCGGCCACAACTGACATAAATGAAGCTGTGTCTTGATGCATAAGCAACTGATTTGAATGCCATTGCTCAGCGTCGTGACCTTCTAAAACCATTACTTTTGTGGCTTTTGTAGAGTTAAAATGTTCCATCTTATCAAAGAGCATCTCCTCATCCACTTTTGTGCCTATAAGACCATGTGCAACGCTCAAAGTCTCGGTTGCGGGTGAAAAAGAAGAGGGAAAACTTACTCTTTCACCTGAAGCAATAAACTGGATATCTTTGTTAATAAAAAGTCTCATATCCTCTTGGTGTGTTACCTCAAGATCATAATCCATTAAGATATCGGCACTTGCATCTTTATCCACATCTTCATAAGAGATATAATCGATTCCAAGTGTTTGCAACTCTTTGGCGAGTAAAATACTAAATCCTTCATCAGGGTATTTGACATCCGTAGTATTGCCAACTTCACGTTTGAGTTCCTCATCTTTTATAGCTACATGCAAGATGGGACGCTCAATACTAAGGAGTGCATTAAACTCTTGTTCTATCAAAGAGAGATAATCTGTAATCTTTTTCGCGTTTATCACCATAAGCACGGAGTTATTATTGGTCGCGCTCGTTTTATAAAAAACTCTGTATCCAAAAGTAGTCTTGATAAGCACTCTTTTATTGTCTTTTAATGCTTTTGCGCTGACTTCAAACATCGTTCGAAAACTACCTGCATCATTTGCATATCGCTCATTGTTTTTATTCATGAGTCTTACCGCTGTACCACATTTGTGACAACTGTTCATATGATGGTTTTCTCGAATTCCCACCTTATTTGTCTCACTTTCACAATCGCTACATGGCTGAATAAAACGAAATGAGGTGTTTTTACGCTCATAAGGGAGAGTGTTTAAAAAACTATATTTTCCCCCACAGTGTGTACATGAAGTAAATGGATAATAGTATCTTCTCGAAGAGGGATCAAACATCTCTTTTTGACAAGATGGACAAAGTCCAAGACCTAAAGGATAATTATCTGTACATGTAGGCAGATCATGAGGCTCACCCTCGGCGGTGTAATGATCGCTTTTGGTTAAAAAACATGACGCTGGAAGTCTCGCTGCAATAGACTCTAAACAAGCCTGAAGCTCTGAATTGTCAGAGTCAAATGCAAAGATAAGTCTGCCTTTTTTATTTGCAGCAACTGCTTTGATATCAAATTCTCTAATGATACTAACAATATAATTTTTTATATAGACTTGAGAAGAGATTGTGTGAAGTTCAAGCACGAATGCCATGGTTATCCTTTATGTAATCAGACACTTAAATGTCTGATTACGACTATAAAATTTTATTTCTCTTTAACGAACTTACTTCCACCAAAGACAATAGCGATGTCAGCCTCTTTCCAAAAAATAGTTCTCCATACTTGATAGTAAATATGAAACACAACCCAAGTGATAATATACCACATCGTATAGTGGTGCACAATTCTAACATCCATAATCGTTCCACCACAAACCCCGCGTGTCCAATCAGTGGAAATGTGCAGCATCCAAGGCCACCATTTTCCAATAGAACTAAGTCCTGATTCAAGCCCTGAAACGTAGAGTTGCAGTCCTGTAAGAAGCATCCATGCTAAAAGCAGATGGAATATCAAAAAATAAACCGAGTTAAAACTATCACTATGTGTAGAATCAAATTTCTTACGTCTATTTAATGTTGCAAGGTTAATAATAACCTCAATAAACTGAGCAATATTTTTGCCTGTAGGGATCACTTTTTTATATGCTTTTTCAAAACGACTGAAAAAGAAAAGATAAGCAATCACTACTGATGTGACGTCAAATATGATAGCGACAATAAAATGTCCCCATCTGTTCCAAGCCATCACATACTTGTCAACCGCACCATCAGCGATAAATGTCTGATAGTAAGGATGACCAATATAGAGACCCGTAATAATTGCGACAACCATAGAGATCGCATTAGCCCAATGGATAATGCGTCCGGTAGTCGTCATACGTTTGACCTGTTTATATTCAGAGTTCATAATAATCCCCTTAGATACTGCATTGCGTATCTATTTTATAGACACCCAACTCTTTACCTTTGGTATCAACTACGTGAACAGCACAAGCGATACAAGGGTCAAAGCTATGGATAGTACGGATAATCTCAAGCGGCTGTTCAGGGTTAGCGACTTTCGTACCGATAAGACTCGCTTCATAAGCACCCATTCTTCCTTTATAATCGCGAGGTCCCGCATTCCAAGTAGAAGGAACAACAGCTTGATAATTCTCAACTTTTCCATTTTCAATGCGAACCCAGTGACCAAGAGAACCACGAGGTGCTTCAGCTAGACCCATACCTTTTGTTTTGACACTCACTTTATCAAAATCAAATTCTGTCCAAGTTCTAAGATCACCAGAAGCCGCATTTTTAGCCAGTTCATCTGCCCACTCTACCATAATATCTGCCATGAGTTCTGTTTCAACCGCACGTGCTGCAGTTCTACCAACTGTACTAAAGAGCACTGATATAGGAAGGTTACCGCGTTTTAGAAAGTTTGTCACATATTTTGTGATACGTTCATCTTTACGCGCCACACCGATGATCATACGAGCCAAAGGTCCAACCTCAACACGAGTATCATTATAGATAGGTGATTTAATCCAGCTGTATTTTTCACCAGTTTTAAGATATGCAATACCATCAGAACGTTTATCAAGACCTGTATAGTGAGGAATAGTCTGTCCATCATAAGGGTGAAGAGGTTTTTGACCCTCATACCATGCGTGAGTAACATCTTCAGCTATTTTACTCTGGTCAACATCTTGGACTTTAGAAATATCCCCACCGTAAACGATACCGCTTGGAAACAGTGTTTTCGCTTTATAAAAGCCTGTGTCATCCAAACGGAAATCTCCATAACTCATATAGTTGAGCAGACCCCCGCCAGTTCCGCCAACACCTTTACCTTCCATAAGCTCTGTAAATGTCGCTTTTGAATCAGTCGCTTCATCAGCGTACATTGTTCCAGCCATATAAACATCAGGAAGATATGCTTCTTTAACAAATTTCGTGCTATCTGCAAGAAGTTGTTTAAAGAGTGCTATACGAGCAGGATTTTCAATATCTTGCACACAAGTCACACCACCAACGACGATAGACTGAGGATGCGGATTTTTACCACCGAATATCGCTTGCATCTTTGCCATTTCACGTTGAATATCAAGCGCTTTTAGGTAGTGAGCTACACCTATAAGGTTTTGTTCTGGAGTGAGTTTATAATGCTTATTACCCCAGTATCCATTTCCAAATATTCCAAGACGGCCTTGTTTTACAAAGTTTGCTACACGATCTTGTATCGCTTTAAATTCACCTTCACCATCAGTATAAGGAGTTACTCCAGCTACAGTTGCCCATTTTCTAGCTTCTGCGGCAGTTTTTACAGGATCCGCTGAAAGTGCAGAAACAACATCAACAAAATCAAGTGCATGAAGATGATAGAAATGCACCAAGTGGTCATGCATATAAAGTGAACCTTGGATAAGGTTACGAACTATACGTGCATTTTTTGGAATAGTTACCCCAAATGCATCTTCTACAGCTTCAATCGATCTTTGATAGTGGGTTCCCGTACAAACACCACAAATACGCATAGCTAAAAGCCCACAATCACGAGGATCTCTTCCTTTTAAAATCGTTTCTATTCCACGAAACATCGTAGAAGAACTATAAGCATCTATGATGGTATTATTTTCATCAATAACAGCCTCAATTCTTAAATGCCCCTCAATACGTGTAATTGGATCTACTACTATATGCTTATTACTCATTATGCTTCTCCTCCATCATCTTTTTTGCCACCCACTGCACTCGCAATTGCATGTATACCAATACCAATACCTGCTGCTGTAAGAAGGCCTAGACCAAATTCATCAACCGTTTTCTCAACGCCACCTGTTGGTGCTTTTATTTTTGCATTTGCCATTGGACGCTCATATGCATATTTATCCCAGAAATCAGGCTCAGAACAACCTATACAACCACGCCCAACACCGATCGGCCAGTTGACTGCTTCGTTATAACGTACGATTGAACAGTTGTTAAAAGTCATAGGACCTTTACATCCCATTTTATAAAGACAGAAGTTATTTTTTGCACCCTCATCGCCCCACTCTTCTACGTATTCACCCGCATCAAAGTGTGCACGTCTTTCACAGTTGTCATGAATTCTATAACCAAATGCAAATTTAGGACGTAATAAAGAATCCAGTTCAGGAAGTTGTCCTGTTAGAACATAATGCATTACAACACCAACCATATTTACTGGATTAGCAGGACATGCAGGAATATTTACCAGAGGTTTGCCTTTGACAACATCCATAACACCTACAGCACCTGTCGGATTTGGAGCCGCTGCTGGAATACCACCAAATGTTGCACATGCACCAACAGCTATGACCGCTGCGGCATCTTTTGAAACACGCATCAAGTGATCATGAAAAGTCTCTCCACTTGCACCAATTGTCCCATATTGACCATTCATACCCATAGGAATAGAACCTTCAACGAAAAGCAAAAACTTGCCTTTAAAAGTTTCTATCGCTTCATCAAGCTGTTTTTCTGCTTGAAATCCTGATGCAGCTTGCAGAGTTTCGTGATATTCAAGAGAGATAATGTCAAGTACGATCTCATCTATTTTTGGTCCATCAGAACGAAGAAGCGCTTCTGAGTTTCCTGCACAATCTTGAAGCTCAAGCCAGATAACCGGAGCACGGTTCATGAGCTCGGCCGCTTCTGCAACTAAAGGTGAAAACATTGGAGGAAGCATAAGCATCGCAGTCGTAGCGCTTACCCATTTCATAAAATCACGTCTGTCAATACCATTATCATTTAGTAATCCACTAAAATCCAATCTATTAGCAGGTTGTGAAGCACGTAGCTCACTTAATCTTGTTTGACACTTTTCAAACAGATCCAAATAATAAGACTCACCTTTGTTCGTCTCAACTCGAGCACTCTTTGAAGTAAATAGTTTCTTTACTCCCTCTATTCTATCTGACATCCTCGACTCCTTATAAAATGAATGTTCATTCACTTAACAACATTTTAAAAGAATTAATCTTCAAAATTGCTTAAATAATAAAAAGTTATATATTAATTTGTTTAATGTGTAGTACAGACGGAACAAACATCAAAACTTTTAAAGACAAGTTCTGCTATTTCAGTATTTTCAAGTCCTATCATTGCCTTTTGCGAGACACCATGATTTTCGTTCACCCCTCCGCATAGATTCCATTGAGTTGGCGTTATTATCTCATAGCTTTTGATAAGAGAATCCTCGATAACTACCTTATGAATGAGTGTCCCTCTAGCCGCTTCCACCGCAGAAGAGCCGCTTGAGTTAAAGCTAGTTATCTCCATTTTTGGTTTTATATAGGATGGTTCACTTAAGTCTAACTCCGCAATAAGTGATTTACAATGTAGCAATAGCTGTGAGATTTCACATACTCTTGCCAAAATTCTTGTAAACATACTGTCTTTATATTTTCTATGTGCATCTTTTATCAGTGGAGTTTTTTTCACCATAGCACGCGCCAAAGGGCCCACTTCATAATATTTGCCATGATAGTGAACACTTTTAGCAAATGAAGTCGTCGATGCAGATTCAAGAACATCCGCTAGAGATAGATTATGCATTACTCTGGTTTTAATCGATTTTCCTTTGGCAAAATAACTACTTTCTCCAAACACGATAAATCTGTCATAACTCTTTCCATATTCCAGCCAACCGTTTGTCTCTATAAGATTAAGGATATCCACCAAATCCCCGCTTTTACTTAAGAGATTCATCACATTATCGCAATCTTGTAACATTTGTACATCAACATCAAGCAGATTTTTTTCAAAAAAACCAATCGTCTCATCTATATAATGTTCTAGTTTGATAAGATCCATTTGTGTAATTTCACAAACGACTCCGCCAACAATTGCATAAGAAGTATGGGGATACTGACCGCCAAAGAGTGCTATGGCTTTTCCCATGAGTTGCGATGGAGTAACTGCTTTCATCACATTTTGTTTGAGTCCAAAAAGAGGAAAGATAGTCAAGTAAAACCATTTAAAATGGTTTTGTATCAGTTCAAAATTAAGCGTCAATTCTCTTATGATCTTTGCTTTGTTTGAGATCTCTATTTTCTCATAACAATCTTCTAAAGCTCGAACCGTGGCTATGAGATGCGCATGTCCGCAGATGCCACAAACTCTGGGGTTTATGACTAAAGCATCTAAAGGTGATTTGCCTTTAAGGATATCTTCTATATGACGTGTGGACATAAAATCGACATCTACTTTATCAATTTTGTTGTTTTTAAAATGGAAATTGAGTTTGGCTTCACCCTCTATTTTTTCTATTAATTTAATCATCAAATAACTTCTTTTGTAATCTATCTATTTTAAAAGCTTTCGTAATTCCCGCAAGTGTTAAATAAACTCGCTTATTTACGCCAACTGGCAGAAATTCTGGAATACCCATATTTTTCTTTGTACTGAAAAGGTTTTGTTTTGGAAAGCTCGGTTCGGTGCAGCCCATGCATGGAAGCCCTGCCCTTGTTTTGGAATTTATCTCGTTCCAGAGTATCTTATTACAACTTCCATGCGTCAAAGGACCTTGACAACCATGATCGTAGAACATACATCCCTCAAGTTCACCGAAGTGATGGTGATCTACTTTATACTCAAAATATTCATTTCTCGTGCATCCATTGTGTACGGTGTATGCAAAATATTCTTTAGGTCTTAAATAGCTATCAAGTTTTAAATCTAACCCTTTTTTTATGGCATAAAGAGTACTTACTAAAGTCTCTGGATGGATCGGACAACCTGAAATGGAGATTGTTTTTTCAAAAAGATGATTATATTTTTCTGTACGCTTCTCTTCTCTAAAGTGCAAACCAGAAACATTTTTATAGTGGCTTTCTTTAAAGATACCGCCAAAAGTGGCGCATGTTCCTACGGTAACTATCTTGGAGACTATATTTGAATATTTTTTAATGATGTCTATACCCAAAACATCTGCTTTTATAAAATCATCTGCTATAGCACCCTCAATGAGCAAGATATCACAAGCAACATCTTGCGAAATAATATCTTCTAAAGAGTACTCAGAATCAATGATGGGATGATATATAAATTCAAAATCATTAAAAAACTGTTCCAAGTGTGTATAGTTTAAAAAAGAGTGCGTATTTCCATTGCAGGTGATCAAACCAAGCCATAGAATCCTCACTTTTTTTTTCATGGTTATGCGCTTAGAGCTTTATATATGTTATCTGATACATCATCTACATATTCATTGAGTTTTTTTGGGAGCACGTTTTCACCTTGTAAAAATACCATTCCACCCAAATAACCCATAAAAAGTCCAAATGCATTAAAAAAGTCTTGATCTCTAAGATCTCCGCATTTGACTCCCTCTTCAAAATAGATCATGATCTCTGTCACAAAATCGTTGACACATATCATACCTTCACAGCCATCTTTAAATACTTCTCTCGTTGAAAGATAGATTCTTAAAAAATAGTCTAACATCTCTGGTTTTACTATAGCAGTCTGAAAATAGATCTCGACAATCTTTCTTGTTTTTTCTTTTGTAGAAATGTTTTCTTCGTTGATAGCTCTTATCTTTTTTCCAAAATATGAGGAAACAAATTTGATGATCTCTTTTGCAAGAAGATCTTTGGATTTAAAATAGTTATACATATTCCCCACACTCATCTTTAAAGAGAGCGCAATATCTGGAATAGTTGTATTATAAAAACCCTTTGAAGCAAAAAGACCCAGTGATGCCAACATTATCTGTTCTTTTTTTTGCTGTTTTTTATCAGTCAAAATATCTACTTCCTTTATAATGAATAATTATTCAGTATTGTATCAATAATTCTAAATATTAGCAATTATTTATACAATTAAGAAAGAGGTAACTTTATCAATACATTTGTAATATTTCTGAGTATCTTCAATCATTTCAAAGTTACATGTAAGCATAGAATAGATGGAATAATCAACTTTTTTCTCATACACATCTCGCATCAGAGCCATAAGTATCTGCGGCTGGATATGATGGCTGAGATTTGAGCCGTTTTTTAAAATGGAACAAGCAAGGGCATAATGATTTTCTTCGTCATAACAAGCATCCACAAAGATGATCTCATCGGCGTCTAACATCTCTAGGATCAGTTCTGGAGTGAGACAAAACGCGCTAATGAGTTTGATATCTTTAGGAATAAGAAATTGAAGTTTTCTTATAACTTCCACTCCAAAACCATCTTCACCCCGAAGCTCGTTGCCATATCCGATAATCACTTTCAAATATCAGTTTCTCGCAAATATTTTTATGATCTTTTTATGATGGTCACGAAGTTCTATTTGTGAAGATACGATACCAAGCGCGTGAGTAGAACAGCTCAAACATGGATCAAAACAGCGTATCACTGCTTCTACCCGGTTGAGTGCTCCATCTGTGATATTTGCAGGGTCTATAAAAGCTTTTGCCACTTGCTTCACTCCAGCGTTCATCGCGAGGTTGTTGTTACCCGTGGCGATGATGAGATTCACTTTTTCGATGATACCATTACTATCGACCTGATAATCATGAAAAAGAGTCCCGCGCGGTGCTTCGGAGCATCCGACACCTCTGCTTACATTTATCTTCCCTCTTGCAACAATATTTTCACTCAAAGTATCTTCATCTCTTAATAGTTGTTCTATTTTTTCAAGTCCATAAATGATTTCAATAATCCTCGCGTAATGGTAGTAAAAAGAGTTCTGAACGGGTTTACCACGCCCGAGAGCTTTAAAGTTTTTAAGCTCCTCATCAGCGAGAGGTGTTCCACATTTTGTAGCGACATTGAGCCTTGCAAGTGCGCCAACTCTATACATCCCTTGCGGATATCCGAGCGGTTTATAATATGGCGATTTGAGATAGCTGTCATCTTCGACCGCTTCACCTATAAACTCTTTGTAGTTTTGAGGATCGATAGCTTCGTTTAAAACATTGCCCTCACTGTCGATAAAACGCAACACTCCATCATAATGTTCCAAACTTCCATCTTCGCCCACAATCGCCATAAATAGTGATGAAAAAGATGCAAAAGAGTCTATCTCTTTTTGAAATTTATGAAGATTTTCTTTAAAATATTTGAGTGTATTTTGTGCGATTTTCATTGCTCTTGGGATCTCTTGCAACAATTTTTCTTTGACTTCAATCTCAAGAATATTGCTCACTCCGCCGGGGATTATCCCCGTTGGATGGATTCTTTTACCCGCAAGAGATTCTATGATCTTTTGTCCAAAAGCTCTAAGCTCGATGCCATCTTTTGCCATTTTCGGATGAGTTTGCATCAGTTTAAAAATATTTCTATCCTCTTTTGGCGCATCAAATCCATATACAAAATCGGGACTGCTAAGATGGTAAAAATTGAGCGTATGGGATTGAATAATTTGTGCGAGATTTACTATTTTTCTAATGTTTATCGCCGCTTTTGGAGGTGTGACACTCAAAAGTGTGTCACACGCTTTTGAAGAAGAGATGACATGACTCACAGGACAGATACCGCAAGTCCGAGCCGTAAGAGCGGGCATATCGGTGTAGATTTTCCCCTCACAAAACTTTTCAAACCCTCGATATTGCGTTACATGTAAGCGTGCATCTTCTACACTTCCATCTTCGTTTAGATCTATCGTTATCTTTGCATGACCTTCTATTCGAGTCACAGGATCGATGATGATTGTTTTCATTTTCCAAACCTTGTATATTTACTAATATCAATAGTTGTACCATTGATGAGAGCGTGTATCATCTCATAGATCGCATCAGCTGGCGTTGGGCATCCTGGGAGAAAATAATCCACTTTAACAGCTTCATGCAAAGGGATCACTCTGTCCAAAAGTTTTGGAACGACAGTTGAGGGATATCTATTTTCTTCATTCATATCTGCGAGTTCAAAATAGCCTCTTTGAAGTACTGCCTCGCTTCCATAAAGATTTTTCATCGCAGAGATATTGCCCGTGATTGCACAATCTCCAAGAGCTAAAATAAGTTTGGAATTGGCACGTATTTTTTTGATCATCTCTAAATCATGGTCGCTACTAAGAGCACCTTCGACGATAGTCAGATCTACATTTTGTGGAAACTCTTTTGTATCAACATAAGGACTGTAAACTACTTCAAAATAGGGAGCGAGTTCTATGAGTCTCTCATCCATATCCAAAAAAGACATATGACAGCCAGAACATCCATCGAGCCAGATTGTTGCTAAACGTATCTTATTCATTTTCAGCCCTGCTTTTTAGTAGATTGTGGATGATCTCTCTTTTTGTGATGACATCTTCTTTTGAGATCTCTTTTTCATACAACGCTCCCGTTGGACAAACATAAACACATTTGCCACAACTCGTACAGCTTTGTGAATCTATCCAAGGATCATCCATATCATGAATAATTTGAGAATTGATCCCGCGTCCAGCAATGTTGATAGCATTTGCTCCCTCTATTTCACTGCATACTCGCACACATCTACTACACAAGATACATCTGTTTGGGTCATGGACAAAATTTTTATGTGAGGCATCAATAGCAAATCTTGAATCAATGTAAGGTACTAAAGAGTGATCAAGCTGTAACTCAACCGATTTGTTCTGAAGTTCACAATCTCCATTTGCCTCACAGACGCTGCATGTATGAGAGCGTTCAGAAAAGATCATAGAAAGAATCATCTTGCGGTGTGAATCTATTTTTTCAGATGTCGTTATAACTTCCATATCCTCTTTAATCTTTGAAGTACAAGCTGGGACAAGTTCGTGGGCGCCTTTGATCTCTACTAAACAAAGTCTGCATGATCCAACACAACTAAGCCCTTCAAGATAGCAAAGTGTCGGAATAAAAATATTATGCTCTTTTGCAACTTCTAAAAGAGTCTGATCTGACCTCCCTGTTACCGTGATATCATTAATCTTAAAAGATTTTACACGTACTTTTTGCTTAATCATTTTTAATCCCTTCGAGATACTCTGACTCAAAATAGCGTATAGTGCTCAAAACTGGATTTGGAGCAGTTTGTCCAAGTCCACAAAGGCTTGTCCCTTTAACAACAGATGAGAGTTCTTTGAGCAGTTCAAAATCTGCTTGTGTTGCCTCTTTTGCAATAAATTTTTCTAACAAATGGGTGAGCTGAGTTGTCCCAACGCGACAAGGAACACATTTGCCACATGATTCGCTTTTACAAAAATCCATAAAAAAGTGTGCTAACTCTACCATATTGGAACTCTCATCGATTACGATCATCCCGCCGCTTCCCATGATGGTTCCAACACTTTTAAGTGAATCATAATCGATAGTAAGATCTAAAAATTGTGTAGGAATACATCCACCGCTTGGACCGCCTGTTTGGATCGCTTTGAGTGGTTTGCCATCACTTGTTCCGCCACCTATCTCATAGATAAGTTCACGCAGAGTAATACCCATAGGAACTTCGACTAGGCCAGTATTTTTTATGTGCCCAGTGAGTGCGAAGATCTTTGTTCCAGTAGACGTTGGTGTACCGATATTTTTAAACCACTCTCCGCCATTTTTTAGAATTGATGGAATATTTGCCAAAGTTTCTACATTATTGAGAACTGTTGGTTCACCCCAAAGACCATAGTCGCTGAGATGCGGCGGTTTTTGCCGTGGATTGCCTCGATTTCCTTCGATGGAAGCGATGAGTGCTGTGGCTTCTCCACATACAAAAGCACCTCCGCCAAGTCGCACTTCTATATCAAAATCAAATCCGCTATGAGCGATCTGATTTCCTAGTATTCCAAGTTTTCTTGCTTGTTTGATGGCATGATTGAGTTTCTCAACTGCGATAGGATATTCTGCGCGGACATAGATATACCCTTTTGTTGCCTCACAAGCAAATCCCGCAATAATCATTCCCTCAATTACTTTATGAGGATCAGCTTCCATAAGCGCTCTATCCATAAAAGCACCTGGATCTCCTTCATCTCCGTTACAGACAATATATTTTTGCTCACTTTGGACTTTGTAGACGCTTTCCCATTTTTGACCTGTTGGAAATCCACCGCCGCCTCTGCCACGAAGACCGCTTATCTTGACCTCGTTTATGACATCGACTGGCATCATCTCATGCAGGACATGAAAAAGAGTCGCGTATCCGCCATGAGCGATGTAATCTTCAATATCATTTGGATCTATAATACCGGCGTTTTCAAGAACGATTTTTGTTTGTTTTGTAAAAAATGGTTGGTTTGTATCGCAAACTTTTAGTGAGTAGGGCTTTTCTTGCTCGATGGATATGGCTAATGCATCTACATCATCAAGTGTGATATCTTCATAAAGTATGTTTTCTTTTGTAGCATTTTTATAGTGTGAAACTAGAGTTCCATTGGCGCAAAGACCGCTACAGCCGACACCTTTAACTCTGCATCTGGTTTGTAAGCCTTTATCTTCTATGGCAGTTTTGAGATCTTTTTCGATCTCATCAGCGCCTCGCGATAAACAGCTGCTACCGATACAAACTCTCAGTTCTTCGATAACACTTTCTTCATCACAACGTTTGCAGTTTGCTAGTTCTTCTAGCTCTAAAAGTGAGGTTATCATGAGAGCATCTCCTCCATTTGTTCAAGTGTATTCTCAAGAGTAAGCTTGCCATATGTCTTATTGTCGCAAACCATTACAGGTGCGATCGAGCAGGAGCCAACACATCGAGCACTTAAAAGGGAAACAAGGTTGTCATTTGTGGTCTGAGAGACTTTGATTGCAAATCTATTTTCTAGTGCTTTGAGTATCTCTTTTGAACCTTTGATATAACAGGCAGTTCCAAGACAGACGACTACAGTGTGTTTACCTTGGGGTTTAAGAGTAAAACGGTGATAGAAAGTCGCAACACCGTAAACTTTTGAGTAAGGAGCTTTGAGGCGTTTTGCAATAAATTTAAGAGCATCTTTATCTAGGTATCCAAAGGTTTCTTGAGCTACATGTAAGACTTCAAGAAGCGCACTTTTTTCATAGCCAAGCTTTTTCATAGCTTGATCTACGATCTTATATCTGTTATCAACCATATCAGCCATATTTGTTCTCCAATAATTTTAGAGTTGTATTTCATTATAGTACAAGATTTTTCTTACAAGATGGATACATTTAGCTAGAGATTGTATATAAACTTAGAAAAAAGTTATTCATTCTTCATAAATACTGTAATTTATGAGACTGAAAAAAGGAATAAAGGGAGTTGAATCATTTGAAGATGATAGGCACAACGGTAAGCTGGGTTTTGTTATAGTGATATTAATCTACTTTGATTTTTACAAATCAACTCTAGCGAAACAGTAGCACTGTAAGACGCTAACCATCTGTTTCTTGCTACCAGGTTGGGTTTACAAGCTACTTATATTACTATAAATACTGGTGGTCTCTTACACCGGAGTAAAGTGTGCCAGCGATTCCGGAGCATTATGTGCCACCCGTACCGGAGAATAGTGTGCCAGGCATTCCGCTTGAAAGTGTGCCACCCCACAGGCCAGATTTGTCACATCATAAACAGTACCTTAGAAGCAAAAAAACGGAGGTATTACCATGGCAAACAAAGCCTTGACT
>CAISHH010000095.1 GCA_903885085.1 uncultured Campylobacterales bacterium | reverse complement strand
TGAAGTTTACTATCAAGCTATGAATAATTTAGACCCTAAAGGAGCAAAACTGTTACCGTTGGTATCATAAAAAGGTGGAATTAAAAAACTTGATTTACTGGTCTTGAAAAAAGGGTTCATTATACTCTCCTTTGGAGTTATTTTTTACATCTTTTACATGTTTCAATCTAATAGATTGAATGAAACCAAAGCCCAATACTATCAAAAGATCAAAAACTCTTTTGAAAAAAATGTCGATTTGCATTTAAAAGAACACTATACGACGACTGCTGAAGCTTTTTTAACGGACGCCATGATAAAGGCAGTTGCACAAAAAGATAGAAAAAAACTGATTGCTTTAACATTGGATAAATATAAGCAATTAAAAGCAGAAGATAAATATTTAGAAATTATGCACTTTCATCAAAGTGATGGTATATCACTCTTACGACTCCATGATTTAACGAGTTACGGCGACAATATTGCCGAAAAAAGAACTATTCTGGCAACGCTTCATAAACAACATATAGTTATGTCAGACTTTGATCTTGGAATCAAAGGGTTTTCCTACCGCGTTATTATTCCCCTATTTTATAAAAACAAATATGTCGGAGCTTTTGAAATAGGGGCTAATCCAAAAAAAATTCTTGATCTGGTCACCAACTTCAATAATATACAGGGAATCTTAAAATTTAATGATAATATGAAAAATACCCAATATGAAAAAGTAAAAAATAAAACCATATTAGAACTTCTTCCAAAAGTCAAACTGTTGCCTCCATACTTGGAAATTCACGATCATGACAAATATTATGCTGTTTATTCATTCAATATTGCCTCTTATGATCTAAAACCCAGAGGACAATTTATATTTTTTGATGATTTGACTAAGGAAAATCTAGAATTTTCTAACGCTATAAAACGTATGCTTATTACCTTTATTGTTCTCATTGTAGTACTCTATTTTTTCCTAAATCGTCTATTTAATCACTACACCAATGAATTATTACGTACTACAAAAAGGATGACAGCCATTTTAAATAGCCAAAACAATATTGTTTTAGTAAGCAACGGCGAAAAGATTATTGAAGCGAATAAGACTTTTCTTGACTTTATCGGCTTTGAGGATTTAAAAAGTTTTTTAGAACAATACAATTGTATATGCGATTGGTTCGTTCGAGACGAGTGCTACCTCAAGCCAAGAATGGGTGAAGTCACTTGGACAGAATATGTTTTAGCCAACCCAGATTTAACTCATTTAGCAAAGATAGTCAAAAAAGATCAGACGTACATATTTAAAATATTTGCCAATAAACTTGATAATGATGTTGTTGTAACTATGCAAGATATCACGCAAGAGCTTCAAAGAGAAGAAAAGCTGATAAAGAGTGAAACAAGTCTAAAAAGAGCTCAAAATATTGCCCTATTAGGTAACTGGGAATTTGATGTAAATACCGATATCCTCACTTGGTCTGATGAAATATTTACTATTTACGAAGTAGATAAAAATGAATTTAGTGCATCCTTTAAAGCATATTTAGATTTGGTCCATCCTGATGACAGGGAAACATTTGATACCATGTACAAAACATCATTAAGGACAAAGATTAAATTTGAAATTACCCATAGACTCCTAATGTCCGATGAGAGAATAAAATATGTTCATGTAGATTGTGATACTTCGTATAATGAAGAGGGTGAACCTATTATCTCGTTTGGTATCGTACAAGATATTACTAGAAGCATCGAATCCGAGCATGAATTAAGAGAAAAAGACGCACTTCTTCAGCACCAATCTCGTCTAGCTGCTCTGGGTGAAATGATAGGAAATATAGCTCATCAGTGGAGACAGCCTCTTGGCTCAATTTCAGCGATTGCAAGTTCTATCATCATCGAAAAAGAACTTGAAATGGAAATTAATACCGATACTCTGGTAACACAAATGACCAATATCAATGATCAAGTACAATATCTATCTAAAACTATAGATGATTTTAGAAATTATCTTAAAACAGATCAAGATACAACTCTATTTAATGTCTCCAAAGTTTTATTTGAGAGCCACTTGCAAATCTCAGCTCGAAATTCTTCTAAAATCAGCATAGATGTTTGCAGATGAATTAAGGATTGTATTTGAGGCATATATCTTAATATTTTAGCCAATAGCCTCGATGGAAAGGTCTGTTTTCCCATTTTTTG
>CAISHH010000094.1 GCA_903885085.1 uncultured Campylobacterales bacterium | reverse complement strand
TCCATCGAGGCTATTGGCTAAAATATTAAGATATATGCCTCAAATACAATCCTTAATTCATCTGCAAACATCTATGCTGATTTTAGAAGAATTTCGAGCTGAGATTTGCAAGTGGCTCCCTCTATATCATAAACAATATGGCACCCACCAGCGATGCTTTGCTTCCAATAATCAAGAAGATTAATATCATCACTGTAAAGCACTATTTGCATAGTTATCTTTCTGTAAACATATATTGCTTCGTTTTCAATATAGGTTTGAGGATATAGTCTAAAACTGATTTCTTACCAGTAATAATATCCACACTTGTTGTCATCCCTGGAATAATTCTTAGATGTTTGCCAAGGTGGTTAATGTAATTTTTATCTGTTTGGATACGAACTGTATAAAAAGTATTTCCCTTATCATCCTTGATACTATCTGGGCTTATCAGGACAACTTTACCTTCAAGTCCACCATAGATAGAAAAATCATATGCGGTAAACTTCACGATCGCCTTTTGTCCATAATAGATAAATGCGATATCTGCGGGTTTAATCTTCACTTCTACTAAAAGTGCTTGACCACTTGGGACTACTTCGACGATATTGTCTCCAGGCTTGATAACTCCACCGACTGTGTGTACGTAAAGTTTTTGTACGATCCCTTTCATAGGAGCACGTACAAGTGTACGGTCTACTTGATCTTGGAGTGCAGTTGAGTTTGCATTCGTACCACGGAAATCAGATACTGCCTCATTTAGCTTCGTTTTCGCATCGCTTCGAAAGAGATACGTTGTTTCATTCATATTATTTTGAACCTCTTGCATCGCCGCTTGCAAACGTGGAATATCAATAGTTGAACTCGCATAATCTTGAGATATCTGATTCGCCTCACGCTGTAGCTTTAAAAAGTCTACTTTTGAACGTACACCCTTTAACACCATCGGCTCAGTCATTTTGACCTCTTCTTGAATCATATTAAGAGAATTTTTAAGATGATCTTTTTTCATTTTTGCATCTGCTAGCTGATTTTTTGTCTGTTCTAGTTTATCTCTAAGCGCACTAAGTTTTGAACTAAGTTGCTCTTTATTTGTCTGAAACAAACTTCTTTCATTGGCAACAAGCTCAGGAACCGTTTTCATAAGTTCTGGACTTGGATTAAATTCGCCTCCGCTTGCTTCTGCTTTTAGACGAGCGATTTTTGCATCAAGGGAATTCCCTTTTATGGAGTTTGTACTGAAGTTTGATTGTGATTTTTCATTGCTTATCTTCACAAGAACTTGACCTTTTTTTACTTCATCACCTTCATTTACAAAAATCTTCTCAACTATTCCCCCTTCAAGGTTTTGAATCATCTGATTTTCACCACTTGGGATAATATCTCCGTTGCCTCTTGCAATCTCATCAATCTGCGTGAAAGACGCCCAGACAATAAACACAAAAATGGCTCCAATCCAAAAGAAAAGAACGATGCGAAGTCTTGTAGGTGTCACCTCAAGCATAGCAGCGCTCAGGCTGTTCATAAACTCATAATCTTTAGGAGAGAGTTTTTTCTTTGGATTCTTATCCATTAAAACCTCCTTGAAGTTTGTCAATGACAAATTTTTTCTCACCATCTAATACTAGTTTTGATTGGTGCATCACCATAACTCTGTCTGCAAGATCTAAAAGTGAGAATTTTTGCGTTATCAAGATAAATGTCTTATCTTTAAACTCCTCATGAAGATTTGCCAGAAGCCTTGTTTCTGTTGTTTGATCCATCGCATTACTTGGTTCATCCATAAGCATGATAGATGACTTCTGCATCAATGCTCTGGCAATTCCAATGCTTTGCTTTTGTCCTCCTGAAAGGCCCATTCCACGTTCTCCAACAGGCATATCATACCCTCTTGGATGTGTATGTATGAACTCTTCGGCTGTACTTATCTTCGCGGCACGTAAAATATCGGCATCATTTGGATGGCGTTCTGATGAAACAATATTGTCTTTGATTGTTCCGCGGAAAAGATGAATATCTTGAGGAACATACCCGATGTACTTTCTAAGATCCGCTGGATCAAGCTGAGAGATATCTATACCATCTATCAAAATGGCCCCGCTATCAGGTTCGTACAATTTCAAGATAAGCTTAGCAATCGTGCTTTTACCAGAACCTATACGTCCAATAATAGCTACTTTTTCGCCAGGGTTGATCACAAAGCTGACATTGTCCAAAGCTGGTATTTCAGAATCTGGATATTTAAAGCTTACATTTTGAAATTCGATTTTACCATTCATCTGTGGCAGTTGTAAAAACTGCTTTGCAGCTGGACGTTCCGAAGGTTTGGAGATAATGTCATTTAAGTTTTTATAAGCCGTTTTTGCATCTGAATAATTTGTAATAAGTGCCGCAGCCTGCCCAATAGGTGCAACTGTTCTTGATGTAAGGATCACAACACCGATAAGCCCACCCATTGTCAGTTCAAAGTTTTTGATAAGATAGACTCCAACGACCACGATAAACACAGTATTGAGCTGGATAAAAAGGTTTGTGATTGTCGGAATAGACGAAGAAAGCAATCTTGATTTAAGATTTTTTGCGGCAATTTCACCTGTCGCTTCCTCCCATTCCCATTGACGTTTTCCAAGCATTCTCATCACTTTTACCGTCTCAATATTTTGGAGCGTCTCAATCAAAATACCATTTTTCTTCGCACTTGCCTCATAAGCACTTTCAATACTTTCTTGAAGTGGTTTTTTTATAAAAAATGCATATGCCAACATCAATAACATCGTAAGAATAGGAATAAAAACGAGCACTCCTCCTATATAATAAATCACTGCTAAAAATATAATTGCAAAAGGGAGATCGATAACCGCTGTCATAGTCGCTGTCGTAAAAAATGAACGAACTGATTCAAAATCTTTCAATGTACTTGCAAATGAACCCACTGAACGGGGATGTTCAGAAAGCTTGAGATCTTGAACCTTCTCAAAAATGATAGATGACATAATAATATCACTCTTTTTACCAGCGAGTTCGAGCATATAAGAACGTGTGAATTTTAAAAATGAATCCAAAAGATAAACAAATACGATGCCCAAAGTAAAGACTAAAAGTGTTTCCTCTGCATTGTTTGGAATAACTCTGTCATACACATTCATTGTAAAAAGAGGGGTTGCCAAAACAAAGAGATTAATAAGAAGCGATGCCCAAAGCACATCTTTGTAGATACTTCCAGAGAGTTTTAATGTGCTCCAAAACCAATCTTTTTGTTTTATCTTGATTGTATTTGAGCTTTGTGTATCATACTGAAACTCTTTTTTTATCAAAAAGCCAAAGCCAAGATATTCAGCTTCAAGATCTTCTGAACTTACCCATGCTTCAAGCCCATTTCCTTCTGGGTAGATGATTTTTGCCTGTGTTTTATCTTCTGAAAACTTTTCTAAAATACAAGCATTATCATTACTTAAAAGCAAAATCATTGGGAGTTGAAGTTGAAGGATGTCGCTTATCTTACGTTCAACTAAAGTTGTTTTAAGCCCAGCGCGGCCAGCTGCTCTAGAAAAAAGTGATTTTGAATTTTCAAGAGAAAAAAGTTCTTGATTGCCTTGAATATTATGGACAGGAAGACCAGCGACTAAAGCTTCTGCTGTAAAAGGTTTATGAAAAAGTTTCGTGTAAAGTACTAAAGTTTGTAGTAATGTATCTTGTTTGATTGCAGTAGTATGTTCGCTCATGAGGTACCTTATTTTATTGTTTACATGTAAAGATATTGCACTTTACATGTAAACTTTTTAGTATGAAAGTGTTGCTTCTATACGGCGGTTAGCTTCTCGTCCAGCAGTATTCGCATTATCAGCGATTGGATCAAGTTCTGCCCGCCAATCAAGTGTAATTCTTGAAGCTTCTACACCTTCATGAATCAGCGCATTTTTTACAGATATTGCTCTATTTTGAGAAAGCTTCATATTTGCTTCATGTGTTCCAACACTGTCTGTATGACCTGTTATTTTTACTTTATAAGTCAGATTTTTTTTCAAAAAGTCTGCAAATGAAATCACTTTGGAATAAGACTCTTGTGATATTTTTGCCGAATTTGTTTCAAAATTAAGATGTAAATTTTGAATCAGAGGACAACCATTTATGTCCACAGCAACACCTTTTGGAGTATCTGGGCATTTATCTAGAGAGTCAGCAACACCATCTCCATCGCTATCGATTAGGGCAACGTTAGAAACGACTGGAGCCACGATAATAGGACATCCTTGATCATCAACTGCTACACCTTTTGGGGTATTGGGACATTTATCTTTACTATCTAAAACGCCGTCACCATCACTATCTTTTTCTTGGGAATTTAAGACATACATCGTAACCATAACACGATTAGAAAGATCCCGCCCTTGTGTAGTTGCGTCGGTAAAAAACATATCTTTACCTGCTCTATACTCTACAACGGTCACATTTTTGTCGATACCACCATCAACAAGAGCATCTTGAATCTTTAAAGCATACTTTTTACTTTTTTCCATACTGTCTTTTGAGTTTAAAGAGTAGCGAAACCAGCGCTCAATCTTACTTGCATAAGCGCGTGATTGAACTGATACCTCATTCATATCATCTGTTGGCTCATTTGTATGACCTATAACAGTAATCAAAACTTTCTCACCCTTAGAGCTAGTTTCTTTAATATTATTTATAATCTCTTTGAGATGATTTTTATACTCTGAACTTAATGAATCTCCATCAAACCAAAGCATATCAAAACGTTTGATCTGTTTAAAATCTCCATTCATAAAAAAATCTGTTTTCATCATAGCGCTTGCATTTTGATCCATCAAAGGAGAATAGCTGTCATCATATGTTCCAGCATATAAAGAGAAAGAACAAACTAACGATAATAAAATTGGTTTCATAAATAACTTTTTCATATTATTGTTCCTTACTTAGTTTTTCTTTTAACGTAGTTGGAGATTCGTCAATCCTCTGTTCATTAAGGATGGTTTTTGTACAACCATAAGGCATAATATTATCTCCTTTTAAAGAGTTATCACACAGATCAAGATTATCAGAAATATTATCATGATCAACATCAAGTTTCGTTGGTAGAGTATCTAAAATCTCTTTTGCATCACTATTGGTGTAAAGATTTACCTGTGATGTATATTTTGCTTCATCTCCAGTAATAGCCATTACTAAAAGACCCATCGCATCAAGGACTCTGTATTTGGCAAAAAGATGATCATACTCAGCTTTAGTAATCTGAGTACGTGCATTGAAAACATCATTTTGAGATGAAAGAAGATCTAGTAAAGATCTACGTCCCAAATCATATTCCTCTTTGTAGAGTTCTAACGTCTTTTCGCTGTATTGACTATATTCACGTAAGTTTTTTAGTTGTCTGTCTATATTTTCATATGCATTCCATGAAAGTTCCAAACCTTCGATAACCTGACGTTTCAAATCTCTTTTAATCTCGACTTCTTGATCGATAGTGCTGACGCTTTTTTGTATATCCGCGCTGTCTGCGCCGCCGTGAAAGAGATTATATGTCAATACCAAACGGGCACGAAAACGATCGTCTGGCTGATCAAAAGCATTAGTCTTTGACGCATCATTAAAATATTGACTCACTTCCATGTCCACTTTTGGATAGAACTCTTTTTTCTTTTGCTGCCAAAGAGCCTGAGCACCTTTGATGTTGTAACGGCTTACAAGAAGAGAAGGATTATGATCTACTGCGTAAAGTGCTGCTTTTTCTTCACTTTGAGGCATAGCAAAATCAAAATTAGGGCGTTGCATCTCACTTCGCTCAGGCATACGCCCTAGCAAACGTTTGAAATTGTATTCTGTGTCATACGTGTTTGTTTCTTGTACAATATAGTTTGAACGTGCAAGTGCTAAAGATGACTCAACTTTTTTAACCTCTGAAGCTGTCGTAAGACCAGCATCAAAAAGATCTTTTACTTTTTTATAGATATCTTCGTTAACCTGCACATTCTCTTTTGCCGTTTTCAAAAGATCATAAGAGCGCATAACATTTAAATAAGCGTTTGTCGTCTTAAAGGCGCTATCATTTGATTTTTCTACATAATTATAAGCCGCTGCCAATATTCTAGCTTGCTGATAATCTACTTTATACATTGTCCCAAATCCGTCAAAAAGATTTTGAGTTAACTGTAGAGCCACTTGCAAATCTCAGCTCGAAATTCTTCTAAAATCAGCATAGATGTTTGCAGATGAATTAAGGATTGTATTTGAGGCATATATCTTAATATTTTAGCCAATAGCCTCGATG
>CAISHH010000093.1 GCA_903885085.1 uncultured Campylobacterales bacterium | reverse complement strand
GATTACTGGGCAGTTGATTACAACTTTGCGGACCGTAAAGAAATCATCAAAGTTATTGAGGATGGGGAAGAAAAAGAAGTTTGGACTGGCGATTATATTTTTGATAACGAATGGCAATCTTTTAGAACAAAAAAAGCTTTTAGGAGCGGGAAGTTCCAAGATTTAGAACTCACTTCTGCTTCAAAAGAACTCCAAAAGGGTGACTACAAAGTTGCAATAAAGGTCGTGGACATTTTTGGAAATGATACTACTAGAGTAATTGATGTAAAAATATAATATGGCACTACATAAAGATTTTCCAAAAGACCCGTACGCAATCCTCAACCCTGAAATCAGGTGGTTTCCTGCTGATGAGGACCTTCGAGAAAAGGGGTTTGATAAACTTATACCGCCTCTCGTTGCCGAGCTTCGTAAACAGGTACAAGCGTGGAGAAATAATAACTACAAAGGAGCCAGTGATACATCAAGGGCACTTTTGACGTGGTGGTTCAAAGAAGAACACATCCTTTATAATCAAGATGGCTCTTCCTATAATTTCCGATATTACTTCTCTCAAAGAGAGGCAATGGAAACCGTTGTGTGGCTTTACGAAGTTGCGAAGGTGAAAGATAAGTACGATTTGATACGTTATAATTCCACAGGTGTTTTAAGTCCGCAGATGTTTACCGAGGAGTGGCTTCGGTTTGTTATCAAAATGGCAACAGGAGCAGGTAAAACAAAGGTAATGAGTTTGGCGATTGCGTGGGCATATTTCCATAAACTTTATGAAGAAGGCTCAAAACTCGCGAAGAACTTTTTGCTTATAACTCCAAACGTTATCGTGTTTGAGCGTATTAAGAGCGATTTTGTGGGTAACAAAATATTCTTTCAAGACCCCGTCCTCCCAGATAATGGATATATGGGTCAAAGCTGGCAGGATGATTTTCAGATTACACTTCACCTGCAAGATGAACTAAAGAATGTCTCTGATACGGGGAATATATTCCTTACTAACATTCATCGGGTGTTTGAAAATGATGTGAGAGATTATAGCGCTGATGATGAAGATAGTTCAGAATACTTTCTCGGAGATAAACCCGTAACAAAGACCAACGAGGGAACTATTGACTTGGGGATGGTTGTTAGAGACATTGATGAACTTATTATTATCAACGATGAAGCACACCATATTCACGAAGAAAACGCGTGGTTAAAATCTATTCGCGACATTGATAATAAGCTCAAACAAAAAGGTGGAGGGCTCTCTCTTCAATTAGACCTAACAGCAACGCCTAAAAACAACAAGGGTGCGATTTTCGTGCAGACTATCTCTGACTATCCACTGGTGGAGGCAATTCACCAGCGAGTTGTGAAGCAACCAGTTGTACCAGATGAAGCAAGCCGAGGAAAACTTAAAGAGAGCCAGAGTGTTGTGTTTACTGAAAAATGGAAAGACCATATTCATCTTGGTGTTGAGGAGTGGAGAAAGACATACGAACAGCTTCTACCCACAAACAAGAAATCACTTCTCTTTATAATGACGGATGACACAAAGAACTGTGATGATGTCGCACAGTATCTTGAAATGAACTATCCCGAGCTAAAAGGGGCGGTCCTTACTATTCACACAAACAAAAGTGGTGAGATTTCTGAAACGACTTCGGGGAGAAATAAAGAAGAATTAGAAATACTTAGAAAACAATCGAATGAGATTGATAGTTGGGAAAGTCCATACAAGGTAATCGTGTCAGTAATGATGCTCAAAGAAGGTTGGGATGTGAAAAATGTGACCACCATCGTCGGTCTTCGTCCTTACGCATCTGATAGTAAAATCCTTCCTGAACAGACACTTGGTAGGGGTCTTAGAAGAATGTATTTCGGAAGAGATGACATTGATGAATATGTGAGCGTTATCGGTACCCCCGCCTTTATGGACTTTGTTGAAAGTATTAAAGGTGAAGGTGTTCTCCTTGAAAAACGGTTGATGGGTTCTGGCTCGAAACCTATTTCTCCGATGGTTATTGAAATTGATAAAGAGAACCCCAAAAAAGACATAGGGAAACTTGATATTGAAATTCCAGTAATGACCGCCAGAATACAGAGAGAGTATAAAAATCTTGCTGACTTGGATGTATCCACCTTTGGAAACGAGAAGATGCAGATAAAGACATTCACTGAACAAGAAAAGCGAGAAATTGTTTTCAAGGATGTAGTCTCTGAAGTTGTTCATCATACAACTATTTTGAGTAGTGATATTGAGCCAAACTATCAAAGCGTTGTTGGTTTCTTCGCACAAGCAATAATGCGAGAGATGCGTCTATTTGGATGTTACGATATTCTCTTTGGTAAAGTGAAGGATTTTGTTGAAAATTATATGTTTGAAAGTAAGATAGAACTGACTGACCTCAACGTTCTCCGTAATCTTTCTGAAGTCGAGTACGTCAAACTCATCAAGGACAGCTTCAAGAAATCAATCAATGAACTGACAGTTCAAGATAAGGGCGATACTGAAATCAAGAACTACATTAAGGTGAGTGACGCACGACCTTTTGTGGTAAATGATAAGGCGTTTCTCATCCCCCAAAAATCAGTGTTCAATAGAATTGTAGGAGATAGTAATTTTGAGTTGGAGTTTTCCGCTTTTCTCGAAAAATGTGATGATGTTATTTCGTTCGCAAAGAATTTCCAAAACAAAGAAGCGACAGCACTGCGTATTGAGTATAAGAACTCTGAAGGATTTATAGCAAACTATTACCCTGACTTCTTTGTTAAAGTTGATGAAAAGCAGGTTTACATTATCGAAACAAAAGGACGCGAAGAAGAGGATGACAAAATCAAGTTTGAGAGACTCCAAAAATGGTGTGAGGACGTGAACGCGCGACAGAGCCGAGCTGTTTATAAATCTCTTTATATCAAACAAGAGGACTATGAAAAAAATCCAGCTAAAAACTTTGATGAGTTGGTCCGATTATTCTCGAAATAAATGGTCCATATCACGCCCGAAACCGTAGCCAAGTTCAAAAAGAGGTTCAAAGAAGATTATGGGGTTGAGTATACCGACAAAGAAGCGTGGGAAGCGACACATAATCTGCTCGGCGCGTTTGATTGGCTCATCAAAGAAGATATGAAACAAAACCCCGAAAACTACCGCAAAAGAATAGTGGATGATGGGGTGGGGTAATAATTGTTTGCAAGTTCGCGTATTATGATACAGAGTGGACATCCAAGTGAATTGATGGCATCTATGGACTAATCCACACTTTTATGGTTTACTCTACAACTATAGACTGATACAATAAACATATATGAGCATCTCCTTAAACCAACAGAAAAAAGACGCTCTTAAAGAGCTTATTTGGTATATTTGCCAAAATTACAGCCATCAGCTTTTTGAAACAAAGTTGTGGAAATTGGTGTTTTTTTGCGATACTGATTACTACCAAAAATACAGCTCTCTCCTTACTGCCGTCCCTTATATAAAAAACAAAAGAGGTCCAACCCCTTCATACTCACTAGCAAAGAAAGCGATAGATGAGCTTGTTAAAGATGGGTATATCGTAAAGACCGAAAATAGTACCTATGTGGCTTTGAAAGAGTATCCTCTTAAACAGCTTGATAATCAAAAAGTAGACGCGATAAGCAACACTTGTGAAAAGTATTATAAACTTTCCTCAAATGAGATTTGTACTCTTGCGCATAGGGACCCTGTTTATCTTGCCACGGAAAACTTGAACGAACTTCTTGATTTTAGTTTTGTTGCTTATCGAGACGATGGTGCACCAGACGGGGAGGAAGATGAAGATATACCGAGCACTATTACTTTTAGTCAAAAAGCAAAAGAGAATTTACTCAAAACAGTTTTCGCTTAATACTCACTGCTATGGAATACGAGCTCGGGTATTATGTTTTGCGAGATATTAAACGGTTGAAACAATTGCATAGTCTTAAGGTGGATATTGAAAACCACTTCAAGGTTTTTCGTGGGAAAGTGAAAGAAAAAATTGTGAGTGAATATAACGTTCCACTCGCGCAAGCTTTCCTTTACAAAGTTGAACTTGGTGAAGGTATCACCGCTCTTTTTTATAAGGATAGATGGGCGGTAACAAATCCTCGAATGTCTCCGAGCGAGGGTTTACGAATAGTATTTGCTCTCTTTGTAAAAGATGGTAAACCTCTCAAGTACACTCCTTTTATTGTCTTTCGTGCTAGTGAGGAAGGGAAATCTTATCATTGCCCAAACGGAAAGGAATATCCTCTGCTGTCGTCCAGTTTCAAACACATCATTGAGGCAAAACTTGAGTGCCTTCCTCCCGATGTCTAAAAATAGTGGATGGTGGGGTGGGGTAGATTAGACAACTGCATTCAGCTTTGCAATAAAAATATAACCATTGTACTCTCTTATTTTAGTTCCAACAGCGTCCACTAGGGCGCGCAAAGAAAAAAACGGCTTCTGGCCGTTTTTTTTGTTTGGATAGTTGAAGTGAGTGAAAGGTATTGGCTCAATCAGTTTAGTCTTTGTTCATTAACCAGAGATCCAG
>CAISHH010000092.1 GCA_903885085.1 uncultured Campylobacterales bacterium | reverse complement strand
TGCAAAGAGTTTGATTCTTTGTAAAGATTGTAACTTTTGTCATATTGCAGATTTTGCAGAGCAGATTTGTAAAAACTTAAAATAGTTTCATCTGCGTTTAGCGTTATACAAAGGAAGGTTAAAAACACTATTTTTTTAAACATTTAAACTCTCCTTCCATTACTGGAATTGCTTTTCTAGAACATCTACAAGCGCTAGATCTAGATTGGAAAACGTTTTTATTATTGGATTGTTTTTTTGTTTTATACTTGTATCGAGTCCGCTAAAAAGCAAAGCAAAAGCATCAACCATATTTTTATCTTTGACTTGAGTGCTAAAAACTCTCCAACTTTTTTTTGATTGCAAGAGAATCTGATTTATCTTCGCATAGTCGATATCATTTTGATTTGTAAGAGCGATTATTTCAAATCCCATATAGTCTAAATTTTCTATATTTATTTGTTCTTTTACGCTCTCTTTGGACTTAAAGTGATCGATGTTATATTTAAAAATCTCAGTCGATACCAAAGCACTCTTGGCGTAGTTTTTTTCACTGATAAACTTGTTTAAAAGAACTATTTTTTGATCTAGGTTCTTAAGACTCTTTTGTTCAAGATTCTTTTGAAAACTCTTATCAGCTTGTAGTTTCTTTATTCTCTCGACAGAATTCAATAAACCTTTTTGATTATGATCGATGGAGTACTCAGTGATATCTTCAAAGGGAGAAAGGACTTTATCTAAGTAAACAAGAGTAGTTGCTTTTTGCGCTTTCAGTCCATCTAAACGATGATTAGTAGACGACGCACTAGCAGCATTTAAAGCACAAGTAGAGAACAAAGATATCATGACAGATACCACCAACAATTTATTTTTTCTTTTCATAACAATCTCCAAAAATTTTAAGTGTTTAATTGTAAGAGATGAAAATGAAAAATAAATGAATGAATGAGTTAAAAAAGTATCTCTACCTTTGTGCCTTTATCTAATGTTGAATCGATATGCATTGTCCCATTATGAAGTTCTATGCTTTGCTTTACGATAAAAAGCCCAAGACCAAATCCCTCAATCTTTTTGTTTCTAGACTCATCAACTCTATAAAATCTCTCGGTAATTTTTGATAATTGCTCTTGTGCGATTCCGATCCCTTCATCTTCGATGATAAAATGAATAGCTTCGTTTTTATAAAGAGAGAGATGAATTTTTGTATTTGTTTCACTGTACTTGATCGCATTATCGAGGAGATTTGAGTAAATCAGAGTTATCAATGAAGCGTTGGCCAACATATCGATTTTCTCAATTCTATCTATGATGAGAGCAATATTTTTTTCGCTTAATTTCTTGGAGTATTTTTCCCTTACATGTAAGAGTATTTCATCTAGGGAACAAAGCTCAAAAGAGTCTGCAATATTCTCTTTTGTATATCTTGTCAAAAGAAGCAGATTCTCGACTATCTTTTGTATCTGAGAAGTCTCATGATGGATAGTTCGCATACTTTTTTCATATTCATGGCTCTCTCTTTGTTTACGCAGGGTAACTTCTATCTCGCCGAGAATGACTGTCAAAGGAGTTTTGAGCTCGTGAGAAACATCGGAATTAAATCTATCCAAAGATTCTACTCCTGCTCTAAGACGCTCTATCATCGCATTAAAAGAGTCGATAAGTTCTCTTATCTCATCAGAGTCTTTTGGGCGAGGAATCGTGGTTGAAAAATTATTGACAGAGATCTCTTTTGCTGTTTTTATAACGTTATGAATAGGATCTAAAATCTTATCTATCATCTTGGAAGCCATAAATATGAGTACCAAAAGCAATATAGGGTTTAAAATAAGCAGTGTAGTGACAAGGTCTTCTATTTTGTTATCGATATTTTTTTTATATATGGCAATAGAGTATTTTTTACCTTTATAGATATAAAGAGCATTAATATCTTCAGAACTCTCTTCATTATTTAAGATAAAAAAAGAGTGGCTACTTTTTAGATAAAAATCTAAATTCTGAAGATCAAAATCCGCAGTTTTATATTGAACTCTATTGTTCTCTATCAGAGCAAAAGTTGCCATTATATTTTTTTGAGCTTCCAAGCTGTTTTCTATATCTATGGCTTGATGTTGGAGTTGTATTTTGATATTGTCGTTGATACTGTTACTGAGAAAGTAATAAAAAGAGAGGCTAAAAAGTAAAAGTATAAAAGCTGTGACTCCACCAAACCAAAAAAGTAGCTTTCGTTTTAGACTATTTGATTTCAAGCATATACCCTAAACCTCGCTGATTTTTTATCAACTCTTTGCCTATCTTCTTTTTAAGATTATAGATAGTAACTTGAATGACATTGCTATTATTGTATTCTTCATCTCCCCAAAGCTGTTCTTCTATCATAGTATTGGAGACAATGGCATTTTTATTTTTTATAAGAAAGAGCAAAAGTTCATACTCTTTGAGACTCAAAGTCACTGTCTGCGCATCTTTGATGACACTTTTTTTATCTATGTCTATGATTAAATCTCCAAAGGTAAAACTATTATTTCCTTGTGTCAAACCTCTTCTGTATAACGATTCAAGCCTTGCTTCAAGCTCTTCAAATGAAAAAGGTTTACTAAGGTAATCATCAGCACCATGTTTTAAACCAAAGATCTTATCTTTGATTTCTCCTTTGGCACTGAGCATAAGTACAGGAGTTATGATGTTTTTTTCTCTGATTGATTGAAGCAGATCTATGCCATTTTTGTGAGGAAGCATCCAGTCTAGAATGATAACATCATAACTGTTCGTGAGAGCAAGGTATTCACCCTCTTCGCCATCCATGGCAGTTGTCACTGTGTGATTGGATTCGACAAGACCTCTGCTTAAAAAAGAGAGAATGTTTGCATCATCCTCTACTATGAGTATTTTCATCCCTTTGGAAGCGAGAACTTCTGTGTGACTAACTCGCCATCTTCGTTAAAAAAGAGATAGTATAAAAAGTCTTTTTTGACACTAAGCCCAGCCAAATATCTCAAAGCTAGATTTGCCTGAAGTGAAGCTATATGCATTACGATTGGTGCAGCAATTCCCGCTGGAGTTTTTTGTGTGATCTTAAAGACATCATTAAATGAAGCCTCATCAAAGAAACAAACCTGCCCATTAAAAGCTTCTACACTTCCATAAATCCATGGAGTTTTTACGCTTTTTGCATAATTGTTTATCTCACCGCGCGTTGGAAGATTATCAGTCCCATCTATAATGAGATCGACCGTGATATTTTTTTCTTTGAAGCCCTTAAAGTCGCATTCATGTGCTACGACATTCACATACGGGCATCGTTGTTTCATGATCTCAGCATTTACTGAAGCTTTATTTTTACCTTCGTCCCCCACTTTAAAAGCGATTTGGCGATGGATATTATGAACACTCACTTCATCAAAATCGACTAAATGAATTTCGCCTATTCCACTTGCACCCAAGGCAAAAGCCAAAGAGGAACCAAGTCCACCACATCCGATAATAACGATCTTTTTTTCTTGTAAAGAGCGTTGTGTATCCTCGCCCCAAAGCTGAATTTGACGATGAAAAAATTGCATCATTTTGAATCCTTACATGCTAATCTAGTATTTTGTATTAAGTTCTCTAAAACCCCAATTTTTCTTTGCTTCTCTTGCCTCTGAGTGTGACATCTCTACGATCATCAACTCTTCTTTGTTTCCAAGTTCATTGATCACGTCACCAGAAGGATCGATCAAAAATGAATCCCCATAAAACTGCCAAGTGTACTCGTTTTCTTTATACTCCCCTATTCTGTTGGCTCGAAGCACGTAGCAGTTATGAGTAAAAGCTCTCATCTGCGCAAGATTTTTCCATCTTGATGCAGATTCAAAGGTCGAAACACTCGGTACGATAACTGCATCTACATTTTTGTGTGAAGCCATTGCCCAGAGTTTATCCACATGCATCTCAAATCCACTCATCACGGCAAACTTAAAACCTTCAACACTAAAAACCATCGGTGCTTTTAAAAAGGTCGTCTCATTAGCAAAAAACTTTGCTTCATTCCAATGTGGATAGTTGATAAGAATTTGTTGATAATAATAAGAGGTAGAAGTTGGAGAAAATTTGACTATAGATTTGTAAAGCTGTTTTTTCTTCACGATGATAAGTGGAGCGATGATTGTCATAGAATA
>CAISHH010000091.1 GCA_903885085.1 uncultured Campylobacterales bacterium | reverse complement strand
CAGACCACGTAAAATATTAGGATTTAAGACACCATTTGAAGTTTTCTATGGTAAGATTTCACAAGCAAGCTAAAAAGCATAGGTGTTGCACTTATGACTTGAATTGGCGGTTGATTTTTTACTTTAAGAATAAAATTATACTATACGAGGAGTAATCCATGGGATTCCAGCAGACAAAAATAGATGCAGATGACAGAACTATAAGAGATATATTATCAAAACAAAAATTCACAATCGACTATTTTCAACGAGAATATTTGTGGGAGAAGAAACATATCGAGCAACTTTTAGCAGATTTAGAAAGCAATTTTTTATCCAGTTATAATGAATCACATGAGAGACCAGAAGTAGAAAATTATGGAAGTTATTATTTAGGTCCTGTCGTTATGAGTTCTAAAGATGGCAATAAATCAATAATTGATGGACAACAACGGCTAACATCATTAACGTTACTACTTATATATCTTAATAATATTCAAAAAGAACATGAAGAAAAAGTTGATGTAGTAGAATTAATATATTCAGAAAAATTTGGTACAAAATCATTTAATATGCAAGTTCCTGAAAGAGAAACGTGTTTAAATGCTTTGTTTACTGATGGGAAATATAAATATAATGGAGATAATGAGTCAGTAAAAAACTTAATAAATCGCTATGATGATATTGAAGAATTATTTTCAGAACAATTAAAAAACAAGGCTTTACCATTTTTTATTGATTGGGTTTTAGAAAAATTAATACTTGTAGAGATTATTGCGTATTCGGAAGAAAATGCTTATACAATCTTTGAAACCATGAATGATAGAGGACTGAATTTAACACCATCTGAAATGTTAAAAGGGTATTTACTTTCAAAAATTACCGATAACACATTACGAACTAAAGCAAATGAGACTTGGAAAGAGAAAATTCTTGCTTTTCATGAATATAGCAAAGAAGAAGATTTGGAGTTTTTTAAAATATGGTTAAGAGGTAAGTACGCAGAATCCATTCGACAAGGTAGTAAAGGTGCTGTCAATGAAGATTTTGAAAAAGTTGGTACCAGATTTCATACTTGGGTAAAAGATAATCAATCTTTATTAGGTATTGGATCATCAAAACAATCCTTTAATTTTATCAATGAAAAGTTTAAATTTTATGCTGATCTGTACATAAAAATTCTTGATGTAAAAAATGAGTTTTCTCAAGGGTATGAATATATTTACTATATAGATTCCTTTAGATTAGCAAGCTCTTTAACAATGCCAATGCTTTTTTCACCAATAAATATTACAGATGACAGCAATATAATAAAGAGAAAACTACAAATAGTTGCTAAATTTATCGAAGCTTTTACTGTGTATAGAATGGTGAATTATAGAACTGTTTCTCAAAGTTCAATCAGATATACAATGTACAGTATTGTAAAAGATATAAGAGATAAAAGTGATACAGAATTAATTGAATATTTTAAAAATAAAATAGCTTCTTTTGAAGAAAATTTAGAAGGTATGCTAGAATTTAGAATGCATGGACAAAACAAACAATTCACTCATTATTTATTAGCACGACTTACAACTTTTTTAGATGAACAAATCGGGAAATCGAATATTTTTAAAGATTATATGAATTATGGAGATAGAAAAAAATATGAAATTGAACATATTTGGTCTGATAATTATGAAAGACATCTTGATGAATTTGAACACAGAGATGAGTTTTCAAGATATAGAAATTATATTGGTGATTTAGTTCTATTGCCAAATGGTACTAATCAATCTTTTAATGATGATATATATGAAGAAAAAATAATACACTATGTAAAAGAAAACAGTTTAGCTGCATCCATTGCTAAATTCTATTATGATAAAAATCCTAATTTTAAAAATGCTATGAATGCTGTAGGGATTCAATTTAAATATCATGATAACTTTTATAAAAATGATTTGTTGGCGCGACAAGAATTATATAAATCCATTGCTGAAAAGATATGGTCTTCTGATTATTTTGATGAATGGAGTTAAGGGGAAAGAAGCAATTTTAAAGTGTAATCTTTTCTTTTGCCTTGTATTAGAAGTCAAAAAAAAATAAAAACACTTTTTCTCAAAGAACACCACTCGAAACCCAATTTTTACCAACTCCACTGCCGATAAGCTGCCAAAACCATTAACAACGAAATTTAAAAATCAGTCAAACCCTCATAAACAAACAATTCAAAGCAGCACTAAGCTGCTAAGTTCCTGTGCATGTACGCTTCGGGCTGATAATAATCATAATACGATACAAAATATTCAACATGATTATTTGGAAAGAATTGTCGAAACTCACTATAGAGCTGAGCTGCCAAAGTCTTGTTATGAGTCATGATAAGAGTTGGCATCTTCACATTCTCTATAACCCGCGCCATAGTGTGTGTTTTACCACTCCCTGTGACACCCTCTAAAGCTTGATAACGATTCCCTTTTCTTATAGAATCAGTTAATACTTTGATAGCAGTAGGCTGATCTCCAGCAGGTTGATATGGTGAATGGACTGTAAAATTTGTTTCTTTTTTCATTGACGAAATTATAGCTAAAAGCTTGTTTGTTGAGGAGTTTTGAGAAAGTGGCTGTGATATGGCTGCCGAGAAATTTGATAAATTTTGAAGATAATGAGTAGTGGGGTTTTGCGAAAAAAGTTTTTTTATTGTCGTAGAATAGACTACGAAGCAATAAATTCAGAAATAGCTTTTTGTATTAAAGCAGAACGGGTAAGATGATGTTCTTTGGCATAGCTATCTGCCTTATCTAAAAAATCAGCTCCAATAGAGATATTTATCCTTTTGGTTTCGTTCCCAAAATCTCTGATAATTCCTTCTACTGATATATCTTCATCAATCTTCTCAAAATGTATTCCGATACCATTTGCGATGAGTCTAAAATCTTGTAGTTGATCTTTCGTGGCATTTTTGAGTCTTGGCGTATATGTATATGGAATAGTTAAAACTCTCTCGGAATTTAGTTCAATATACATTTTTTCATCTCCAAATCCAACCGACTTGATTAAAGTTCTATTTTTTAAAGTGTTCATCCCAAGCCTCTTGTAATATATTTTTATTCTCTTGTACAAGCTTTAACAATCTTTTTAGTTCTTTAGAATTTAGATTATAGCTATCAGTTACTTTCATACTCTCAAGCTCTATGCGAGCATACATATCTGCTTTTTCTATGTGAATATGTTCAGGAAAATGCTCATCACTAAAAAAGAAAAATCTATAACCATCTACTTTTAAAATTGTTGGCATATCAATCCTTTGTGTAATTATACACAATATTATAAATTCGAGTCAATAAATCCCCTCAACCGCAGATACCTTATTCGCTTCACTTAGTTTCATATACCGCAGAGTCATCTTAATATCTCTGTGGTTCATCAGTTTCTTGATCTCATAGATGGGAACTTGATTGATAGCTAGATGAGAAGCAAAGGTATGGCGAAGTGTATGATTGCAAACTCTGTTTTTATAATCATCCTCTGCAACTCCTTCGTTAAACAGCTCATTATAGATTGGTCTTGTATGATAAGCAACGATACGATGCGTCAACTGTCTATTATCATTCCAAAAGATATAATCTCCATTTTTAAAGTTTTCTATAAAAATATAATCCTCTTCTTCAAATAACTTAGAACTCATATATGCGGTATACCAGCTTTTATTCTTAGTATCAAAGATTTGTACTGTTCTTGTATTAAAATCAATATTACCGCGCTTTATGTTGAGAATAGCACTAGCTCTAGCACCTGTGCTAAGAGCAAATTTTACAAACAGAAGAATTAGCCTTGCAATATGAGGTTTATTTTTATATCTATTCTCTTTTAAAACAGTGAGTAATAGATGAATCTCTTCTAAGGAAAGATATCTCTCTCTTGCATTATCTACATGAATAGTGCTCTCAATACCAAGGGCAGGATTTTCAATATTCATCTTCTGATGCTTTCTTAAATAGTTGTAACAACTTGAAATAATACTCACTTGCATTGCCACTGTTGCTGGAGCAAGAGTCTTTAACTTCTCTAACTTATATTCATGTATTTGAGTACTTGTAATATCTCTGATATCAGTATATTTTCCAAAGTAGGGCAGGATATGTCTTTTAAACTTGTTATAGCTGTTTTTAAAATCACTGGTCATTCTCAGCTCAAGATCTTTAAAGTACTGATCACCAGCTGTTGTAAGAGAGATACTTTGCTTTTGATGAGTCGTTATATCTCCTGTTAAGATATTTTGCTTCCTTTGTTGTAATAGTTCATAAGCTATCTTCTCAGTCATTCCAGCTGATCTATATCCTAGTTTGAAACGACTGTAATTTCCCATTTTAGTTTTATAAGAGCAGTAAAAGATGGTGTCATTGTCAGTGGTACGCGTGCTGATGCCTGTATATTTCTTTGATTTTGTATATTCCATGATGAGATTATCATTTGAGGATGGGTAAAGGAGCATGAAAAAAAAAAAGGATTTTTG
>CAISHH010000090.1 GCA_903885085.1 uncultured Campylobacterales bacterium | reverse complement strand
CATGATGATTTAAGCATATATAAAAAAATCAGGGAGAATGCGTTTAGCGACGATGACAGCTTTATAGCTGACTCTCCAAAAGTCGTTAATCTGCTTCTTGAGACCGATATAGAGATCAAAAGCATTTTAGCAACTCATGAATATTACGCTGAGTACAAATCACTCATAGAACATAAAAATATCAAACACCTCTATGTCACCAAAAAAGAAGAACTTGAAAAAATAGTAGGACATAGACTGCATCATAACTGCATGATGCATGGCATCAGACCTGCTTCTGTAGATTGTCGAGTAAGAACACCACCTCACGGCAGCATCCTCCCCTTAGAACTGTACGTGCGACTTTCACCGCATACAGCTCAAGCACCAGTGACTAAGATGCAGTGAGATATTTAAGGGCAATATATCGTTTGGAAAAATACTCATCATAATTGCTGTCAAATGGATTTGCTTCACTTCTTATTTTCAAGTGTTCCTTAATAGGTATACTTGAAAGTCTAAAAACAAAGTTTTTACCATCTGATAGAGTTTCAGTTGAGTATTCAGGATAAGCTTTAAAATACCGCTTAATATATTTGGCAATATGTTTGCGTTGATGAAGTCGTTTTACCCAGTTCATTGATTTATATCTGAAAAATTGAATCTGGTGTAGGTTTAATAAGCAATAGCACAACAGCTAATGTATAAATAGGACTGGTTCCAATATCACCATAGACAACGCCTAATGATTTAATAACCATCATCTCACTCTTAATACGTTCTTTAAAATGTCATCTTTTTCCTATTAACGAAGGTTGAATCATTATAGAAGAACTCTTAAAAAGATTAACTAAATCAAACGTATATTTCAATATTTTTATGTTTGGTATGTAGATTTAACCTCACTGCTTACAGTTACTGTTTCCTTGCTAATTTCAATTGGCTTTGGAATATCTGTTTGAGTAGTAGTTTCTGATTTTACGGGAGTGTCCGGTTTAGCTTCTACTGTATCCTCTTTCATCTCATTTTTAAAGTTCCTGATACCTTGTCCAAGACCCTTTGCTAATTCTGGTATTTTTTTACCACCAAACAAAATAACTACGACTCCTAAAATTACCAATAATTCCGATCCATTTGGCATTGCCATTGTCATATCCTCTAATTTAAATTTAACATCTAGCCCATTTATAAAGCTCTTCAAAAATTTATCAAAAATCCGTTCAGATTTCAAAATTAAAGTTTGATACTAGGGCTTTAGATATTAGTTTTAATAATTATAGCAAAGATACTATATAGAGAACAATACATGAAACTAAAAACTTTTTACTTTTTGAGTTCCCTTTCAAAAAACGAAACAATTCTTTTTTATCGTGGCTTGTCCATTTAAAGATTAAGAAGTATAGATATTTGTCTTATTTCTAATTAATTGATTATACTTCCGCAAAAAAAGGAGTATAAATGTCAGGACATGAATTTCACGTACACGGAGCACACGATCACGCAGTTGAGCACGAAGCTGAACATGGTGAAAGTAAATTAGGTCAGTATATTGCTATTTTTACGGCTATTTTAGCGTCAATAGGTGCTATTGTGAGTTACCAAGGTGGAGATGCTCAAAATGAGTCTATGTTACATAAGAATGAGGCTGTTCTTTATAAAACACAAGCTTCAGATCAATGGAATTTCTACCAATCAAAAAGTAATAAAGTGCATCTTATGGAATTAGCATCAGATATGGCGCCAAAAGAGAAACAGGATTATTATAAAAGCAAAATAGAAAAATATGATGCAGACAAGGCAGAGATTAAGAAAAAAGCTGAATCTCTAGAGGTAAAATCTGAAGAAGCAAATAAAGAAAGTGATGCGTTAATGGTTCCTCATCATAAACTAGCTCAAGCGATGACACTTATACAAATTGCAATCTCACTTGCATCTATCACAGTATTGACACGTAAAAAATGGTTATTTGGAATAGCCGCTGTTTCTGCTCTTGGCGGTGTAGTGATGTGGGCTTCGGTTTTGGTATGAAAGGTGTTATATACGATTGGTTTGGACTCAATGTTTGGCTATTTCATTTTATAAATAATATCCATTCAACAATACTCGATCAAATAATGCTATTGGGCACGACAATAGGATCTTATAGGCTTGTTGGTTTTTATATGATTCTCTTGTTTTTTTCTTCTTTTATTGGTTTGAAAATACAAGATGGTGGAAAATTTAATAAACAAACAATTCTTTTTTGGTTTATTCCAATAGCTGTTTTTGGTATAGCTTTTTTAATTGATGCGGCATTTTTAAGTTTTCTAAAACCCTTTTTAGATTTGCCAAGACCTTTACTCGCTCTTCCTCTTGGAAGCGTTCATGTTGTTGGAATAGCTGAATATCATCATAGCTTTCCGAGTGGACACTCTTCTTTTGCAATGCTTTTAGTTGCAAGTATGTGGCCCTTATTAAAAGGTTGGCAAAAGTGGATAGGTGTTACATTCGTTCTTTGGGTCGGAGTCTCTAGAGTAAGTGTCGGTGCACATTTTCCTGCAGATGTTATTGGTGGATTCATATCAAGTCTTATAATTGTTCTATTAGTAAAACAATTATTAAGTTTCATCAGTAGAAAGGTAGAATGTCAAATGTCAAAAAAATTGAATGCCATATGAATCAATCTTGGATTTCAATTTCACATTTACCTTTGATTTATAATAACCAAAATGTAATAACTTCTACATACCAAAATAATGAAAGTGAACTACAAATCAATGAAACACATTAAGACTTTAGTGATTACCGGAATACTTGCTGTAATAGCACAAAACATTCAAGCCGAAGACTTTGCGTCGCTCTATACAATCCGTGATGCTGGCAAAGGTGCGCTTAATGCTGATTTTTCAGCATCTTCATATAGCGGAAAAGAAATTGCAAGAATATCTGGATCAGGATATGACGGAAAATATAGTGGTTATTCAAATCAATTATCCGTAGGTGGAAATATTGGTATTGGCTATAATACAGAGCTTTTTATTATAGCTCCTTATATTTTTGACACTTATCAAGAAGTTGATTTTGATAATGGCATTAAACATGATACTAAAGACAGCGGTTTAACTATTGTAACTGTAGGTGCCAAGTATCGTCTTTTTACAAGCGATGATGGAAAAAATGAAGTGCAGATACGAGGATACTTAACCAGCAAAGATGCCATCATGCAAAACGAAGAAGCAGACTTGACTTATCTATACAAGTTTTCCGATACAACAAAAATAGCACTTGATGCACGTTACTATAGAGAACATAATGGGCCAGATACAAAAGGTATCAATGTCGCCTTAATGACAAATATTGCACCTAATATACTTTTGATGCCATTTCTAAAAACTACCTATATCGATGCATACCAAACTTATACTTCATACAATAGCCAAGAAGCAGCGTTTAGTGTTCGCTTTAATGCTGATGAACATTGGCATATTACTCCTGAAGTATTTTTAGTACATAATAATGAACGTGACACCAATTATTATGCTAATAATATTGGAACATCTACAACTTACGGGTTTGAAGTGAAGGTTCAAAGGGAGTTTTAAGAAAAAATGCAAAACAGTAATAATCTAAGGAAAGTCAGATAAGTTTAATATTTAAATAGCTGAAATCCTGACCGTCTTTAACGGTTGGATTATTAACTTCAAGACTCTACATGTAAAGATCTGATATTTTTATTTTCAAAATTGATTTTTTCAACAAACTTTTCAATAGAATACTTATCGGCAATGGAATCATTGCCAAAGAAGGAAGCATCGAAGATATACTTTCATGAATGTACCAAGACAAAAAAATACTCGGAAATCCCTGCCCGGATTTATTGATATCCCTCAGATTGAGGGATCAACTTTTATCTGTTATTAAAAACTATATCGGACACCAAGTGAAAGTATATAATCAGGAACCAACTGTACTCCGTTTACATACTGATATACAGGAATTTGTACTGAGCTATATAAAGTCACTTTATCAAAGTTCACCATCACTCCCGGGGTCAAGTATGTTAATAATCCACCTGTATTTACAGGATCAGCATTATCTCCGGTATCATGATTTTGATATTTTGCATTCAATTGAAGCTTTGGAATGATATTTTTAAATCCTGTATAGTTCACTCCAATATTTGCATTATACACATCGCCCGGTCTGTAACTATCAGAACTATTTAAAGCACTCTGATACATGACTTGTGTAAAAATATTTGACATTCCTGTAAGACTGTGAAAATAGTATATACCTGCTATCGCATCGGTGGTACCTGTTCCCGGTTGTAATCCTCTATCGATAGTAGCAGAAGTGCCCGTAGGATCCGAAGAATCGGTTGAGATTCCCATCAAAGAGTGGCTTCCTGTGGCAAATTTAAGTCCAACCATGATGCCAAGATTATGTTGTTCGTTAATAAGATAGCGCCCAATAAGTTTTGCATCGCCAATAGTTGTAGTTTTAGAATTGTAAGAACCACCACCACTAACAGGCGTAGTGCCATTAGTTGGACCAACACCTAAGGTACTATGATCACGGATAATATAGGGTAAAGAAAAATTAAGACCAAATCTATCATTGAAAGCGTAATCCAATGAAGCTGTTATATACTCATTTTTTGTATATTTTTCAATCTCATACCCTTCATTGCTTGCTGTTGCGGCTGAAATTGAAGATCTTCCACTCATTAACTTGTTTTGATCGAGATAATCATATTTCAAGTCAAACTTGAAACCTCCCTCTTGCGAGAAGGTTGGATCTTCCCAATCCGAGCCAATGGAACAGCCGCAACTTGCGCAAGCGAACAAGGCACTATTGCTAGCCAATAAGATAATTGCAGTATAAGCAAATCTTTTTATCATTATCTTTTCCTTACAAAATGTAGAATTAGAAAATATAATACAAAAAGAGTGTTACAAAAGTGTTAAGAATAAAATTTTACTCATATAAAGCGGTTGGGTTGTTCACTTCAAGACTCTACATGTAGAGATCTGATATTTTTATTTTCGAAACTGATTTTTTCAACTTTTTCTAAAGCTTCTTTATCTAATTTAAATCCATTTATTTTTTGAATAAGGGCAATGAGATGATCATATTGACTAAGATCCACACTTCTATTGTATAAGGCGTTGTTGCTTATATATTCGATTAGATCTTTGCGTTTCATTTCACCAAAATGATTAAGAATATTTTTTGCCATCAGATCGGTT
>CAISHH010000089.1 GCA_903885085.1 uncultured Campylobacterales bacterium | reverse complement strand
CTTAGCAAGCATTTAGCATATATATATATTATTTTATTTGTATTTATTTGCGTTTTAGATCCCGCAGACAAATTATTCCATTTAAAAGTGCCTTTATTTTGTATTTGTTATTTGCACTTTATGCTTTGTTTGTTAAGCGATCCGTCTTCGAAAAGTATACCTATTTATTTATTAATATTTATTCTCATAATGATATGCATCCCCCTTTATTCAGTTGCATATTATTATTTTATATCTGGAGATGAGCCATTTAAGGGGTTTGAATCACTAAAATCCTATTTATTTATCACGTTTTCAATTATTCTTTATTATTTTAACTTTGATATAACTAGATCATTGTCTATAATTCTTTCTTTTCTATCAGTTTTAATTATTGGTCTTTCTCTTTTCACATTTTCATTTCCGGAATTATTTCTTCCGATTTATACTTTTGGTAGTTCTACGGGTATTTTTTTTATAACAAACAGAGCATACTCAGAAGACGTTACTATGTTTTCTGCATTCTTTGTTACCTCTCCAATGCTAGTTATCCCTATATCATATTATGTTTACAAGTTAATTCTTTCTAAACAAAAAAGAGAACAAGTTTTCTATATATTAATATCAATATTGAATATTGTTGCCATGTTTCTCGCTGGAACCCGAAACAATATGTTTTTCGCTTTTCTTTTGCCCTTATTACTATTTCTGATTTATTGTAAAAAAAGGTATATCGTTATTATAATATTCTCAATAATGATTGTGTTGTTGTTTCCAATATATATTAACGCATTGCTTGCAATGTTAAGTTTTAGTGAGGAATCTAATTCTGTTAAAATAAATCTTTTATCTGAATATGTGAGAGTATTTAGTGACCCAATCTATTTCTTATTTGGCCATGGGCTTGGTTCTTATTTTCATTTAAATGATCTTAATATAGATACATATGTCACAGAACTCACATACTTTGAAGTTATTAGACAGTTTGGGATTGTATTAGGTTTAATTATTATCTTCTTAATGATACTCCCATTATGCGCCATTATTTATACAAAAAAATTCTATCGTTCAAGCCCGCTTGAAATATCATATCTTATATATCTTATTATGAGCGCAACAAATCCACACTTGTTATCGTCCGGTGGCTTTCTTATTATTTCAGCTTTGATTGCAAATGTATTTATTTATAGAGTTAATTCTAAAATGATATGAGTGTAAGTGTTTGTATGGCAACATTCAACGGATCAAACTATATTGAAAAACAATTAGCATCAATTATTATTCAACTTCAAGATACTGATGAAATAATTATTGTCGATGACGCATCGACTGATTCTACTATAGAGATTATTAAATCTTTTAACGATAACAGAATAAAAAGTTATATAAACGCAGTGAATCATGGTCATGTGTATAGTTTTTCTTTAGCATTATCTTTGTCCAGTAATGAAATTATATTCATGTCTGATCAAGATGATATTTGGTTGCCATATCGTGTCAATATAATGTGCAGTGCATTAAATAAATCTCAAGCTATGGTTTTGTCAAGTAACTCTGAGTTTTTGGTTGATTCTAAGCCAAGTCTTGTCTGTTTATTTGAGGGTGTCTTAGAATCTACTTCATCAAGTAATATTTCTAATATTGCGAGTATTTTTTTAGGTCATATCCGTTATTATGGGTGTGCAATGGCAATAAAGCGTGAATTTCTAAAGATTATACTGCCTATTCCTGATTATGTGGAATCTCATGATCTTTGGATTGCCATTGCGGCAAATCTTGCAAAAAGAAATCTGCATATTGATAAAAATACATTGATTAGAAGAGTCCATCTTAACAATGCAAGTATTCTGTCTCGGCCATTTTCGAAAAAAATATGGTCCAGAGTTATTTTCTTTCTTTCGCTAATTAATATAGAATATAGATTATTTAGAAATAAAAATTCATTTAAATAATTACTCTGAGATATAATTATTTAAACATCAATATAATGCCGATATATCAAGTTTGTAGTAATTGTATAATGGATACAACCGATAATACCATTTTATTTGATGAATGTGGTCGATGTGTATATTGTAATAACTTCTATAACATCATACTTCCATCTTGGCATACTGATGAAATCGGCGAAAGAATACTTGTTGATACAGTAAAAAAAATTAAAACACAAGGCCTAGGTAAAGACTTTGATTGTATTATTGGTTTGAGTGGTGGTCTTGACAGCTCTTATCTTACTTATATAGCAAAAGAGATGTTAGGGCTTCGTCCATTGTTATTTCATGTAGATGCAGGTTGGAATACTGACCAGGCTGTCGGAAATATTGAAAAACTTGTTGATGGGTTAGGTCTTGACTTGTATACAGAAGTGATTGATTGGGAAGAGATCAAGAGCCTTCAGGTAGCTTTGTTGAAATCTCAAATTCCACACCAGGATATTCCCCAAGATACGGCGTTCTTTTCAACGCTTTATAAATTCGCCAAAGAAAATAAAATAAAATATGTGTTGACAGGCGGAAATTATTCTACAGAGTGTATACGTGAGCCTGAAGAGTGGGGGGCATATCCGGGTTGTGATAAAACATTAATATTGGATATAAATTCAAAATTCGGAAAAATACCCCTAAAATCATTTCCGATTATTGATGTTTTTACATCAAAGATATACTATAAATATTTTCTTGGGATGCAGGTGTTTAAGCCTCTGGATCTGATTCCATACATCAAAAAAGATGCCGAAGCATTGCTTGAATCGCGTTTTGGATGGAAAAAATTTCAGCATAAACATCATGAATCACGATTCACAAGGTTTTTCGAAGACTATTGGTTGCCGCGTAAATTTGGTTTTGACCGCCGCCGCGCTCATTTCTCAAGCTTGATTCTGACAGGCCAAATGACAAGGCAGGAAGCTCTTGACCGCATTGCAACACCTGAGCTTGACGAACACTTTCTGATTCGTGAGTTTGAATATATTGCGCATAAACTTGATTTAAGTGTAGGTGAACTTAGAGAAATATTTGATGGAGAGAATAAATCAAGTTATGACTATAAAAGCAAGCGTGCTCTGATTGAAATTGCATCCAGGGCAATGACCCTTTTAGGCTTGGAAAAAAGACTTTATAAATGATTACAATTATCGATTATGGCTTAGGCAATGTTCTGGCGTTTGTCAATGTTTATAAACGATTGAATATTCCGGTTGCTGTCGCAAAGCGCGCTGACGATCTAGCGCAGGCTAGTAAACTTATACTCCCTGGTGTTGGATCTTTTGACCATGCCATAAAGCAATTGAATATGTCTGGTATGCGCGAGAGTGTTGAACAGTTAGTCAAAAGGGATGGTATCCCTATTCTTGGCATTTGTGTTGGTATGCAAATGTTGGCGGCATGCAGCGATGAAGGGAAATTGCCTGGCTTGGGCTGGATAGATGGCAAGGTGAAAAAGTTTGATATTGCTTCAATGCCGAGTGGTACCTACCTGCCCCACATGGGCTGGAATGATGTGAAACCAGCAAGGGATAGTCGGTTGTTTAAAGGTATGGAGACAGATTCCCGATTTTACTTTCTGCACTCTTATTATTTTGAGTGTCATCAACAGCAGGATGTATTGGCGGTTACTGACTACGGCGGGTTATTTAGTTGCGCAATTCATCATGATAATGTCTATGGCGTTCAATTCCATCCTGAAAAAAGCCATCATTTTGGCACTCAGTTGTTGAAAAATTTTGCGGAAGTTTAATAAATATGTTGCGACCAAGAATTATTCCATGTTTGCTTGTAAGAAACAAAGGCCTGGTAAAGACTGTCAAGTTCAATCCTTTTAAATATGTTGGAGATCCGATAAACGCCGTCAAGATTTTCAATGAAAAAGAGTCTGATGAATTAATCGTGCTGGATATTGATGCAACGACAACTGGCTCAGAGCCAGATTTTGCGATGATTCAAAAGTTGGCTGCTGAATGTCGCATGCCTTTATGCTATGGGGGGGGGGTGAAAACAGTTGAACAAGCAGGTCGAATCATAACCCTTGGAGTTGAGAAGGTTGCAATTAGCTCCGCGGCGCTTGCGGACCCAAATCTTGTGACCTCTATTGCTGCGGAAATTGGCAGTCAAAGTGTGGTTGTTGTGCTTGACGTAAAGAGATCTTTGTTTGGTAAATATCTGGTCTATACGCATAATGGCCAGAGTAACACTCATTTTTCGCCAGTTGAAGCTGCAAAACAGGCTGAGAAATTGGGTGCGGGTGAGATTGTCATCAATTCTATTGATCATGATGGGCAGATGAAGGGGTACGATCTGGAGTTGGCTACACAAGTGCGCGAAGCTATTCGTTTGCCGATGACAGTTATCGGTGGAGCAGGTTCGCTCTCCGACATCGGAAACCTGATCAAAACGTGCGGTACTGTTGGAGCGGGGGCAGGGAGCTTCTTTGTTTTTAAAGGTACTTACCGTGCGGTATTGATTAATTATCCTGATCAGGCTCAAAAAGATGCTATCGTTCATGGAGCATTGCGCCAAAGATGAGTAATGGAAAATTGATACAGAACAATTCCAACAAAAGAGTGCTTGTACTCGGTGCTAATGGCATGCTGGGCAACACTGTCCTTCGATTCTTTGCAGCAAGTCCTGGGTACCAGGTTTTCGGTTCGGTGCGTTCATCAGCTGTGTTAAGGCATATTCCAGACGATCTTCATTCCTGCGTATTCACGGGTGTCGATGTTGAAAACATCGACGGCTTGATGCAGGTTTTTGATGAAGTGCATCCCGATATAGTCATCAACAGCATTGGTCTGGTCAAGCAGTTGGCGGCGAGTTATGATCCATTAGCTGCTATTGCCATTAATGCACTGTTGCCACATCGTTTGGCCAGACTGTGCGGGGTGGAAGGGGCTCGTTTGGTACACATGGGGACTGATTGTGTTTTTTCGGG
>CAISHH010000088.1 GCA_903885085.1 uncultured Campylobacterales bacterium | reverse complement strand
TTGACAATGGATAATGCAGGATCTCGTCAAGTGTATTATTTTGATCAACTGCTTTATTGTTATAAACTTGAAGTAAAGCCATGATCAAAGTACTTGGTTTAGCGCTTTATGGGCCTTTGGCAGCGAGCACTCGTTATCGATTGGGGCAATATGTTTCTGGTTTGTCAAGATTAGGTATTGATTTAGAGATTTATCATTTACTAGACGATAATTACTTACGACGTTTATTTAGTCGAAAATCAATCAAATATGGTTCTATATTTCATTCTTGTGTACTTCGCTTTTCTGACTTATTGCGCCAGCACGAATATGATCTTGTAATGGTTTATTGTGAATTGTTTCCTCTTATGCCCGGTTGGGTTGAGAGAACGCTTCTTAGCAGACCATATATTTACGACTACGATGATGCATTTTATTTAAAGTATCGAGCAGGTAAAATGAGAATGGCAAGGCCCTTACTTGGTCGTAAATTTGAATCTTTGATTACAGGCGCCTCGGCCGTCACTGCTGGTAATAAAGTTTTGGTGGAATATGCTACGAAATATAATAACAACACAATACTCTTACCGACAGTAGTAGACACTGATCGTTATATGCCTAAAAATATAGCCCTTAAAGATAAAGTGTTTACGGTTGGTTGGATCGGTTCCCCATCTACAGCACCATATCTAACTGAACTTATTGAGCCACTTTCTACTATTGGGAAGGAGGGTCATGTGCAATTTATTGTAATTGGAGGAAAAGCGCCAATTGTACCCCATGTTACAGTTATTGAAATTGATTGGAATGAAAAGACTGAAGTTGAGCTGATAAATTCATTTGATGTTGGCGTCATGCCAATGCCTGATAACGATTGGACAAGGGGTAAATGTGCCTTCAAACTCATTCAGTACATGGCATGTGGCGTCCCTGTTATTGCATCTCCGGTTGGTGCTAATATTGATGTTATTAATGAATATTATGGTTTATTTGCATGCACACCAAGAGAATGGGAGAAGAATTTAAGATTACTTCGCGATCAACCAATAGAACGTTTGGAGATAGGTTTATCTTGTAGGCAGCGTATTGTTAATAATTACTCTCTTCAACTAAATCTTCCCATACTGTCCAGTGTTATTCGTAATGTTATAGCTAAAAATTAATATGTGTGGATTTGCTGGATATTTTACTAGTGAAGCCAATAGAGAGTCTGGTAATATGGAGGCTTTAGCCACTTGCATGGCAACAGCGATTCAACATCGCGGACCAGACGACTACGGTGTATGGGCTGATAAAGAGTCAGGTATTGCAATGAGTCATCGAAGGCTTTCAATTATTGATCTTTCAGAAGCCGGTCATCAACCGATGATTTCTTCTTGCAGTCGATTAGTACTGGTCTTTAATGGAGAGATATATAACCATCTTGCATTACGTAATGAATTAGAGAAAAAGGGTGTTGCACCTTCTTGGCGAGGGCATTCTGATACTGAAACATTGTTAACATGTTTTTTAGTTTGGGGTGTGTCTGCAACATTGCAGCGTACTATCGGTATGTTTGCCCTTGCTTTGTGGGATAAAGAGGAGAAATTATTGACCCTTGCGAGGGATCGCTTTGGAGAGAAACCTCTTTTTTATGGATGGGTTGGAAGGGGTTCGAAGCTGGCCTTTGTTTTTGGTTCTGAACTAAAAGCTCTGCGTGCATATCCAGGATTTGATAATCCTATTAATCGTGGTGCACTTGCCCTTTTTCTTCAGTATTACACGGTCCCCACACCTCATTCGATTTATGAGAACATTTTCAAGTTACAACCAGGACGCATCCTTACATTGAAAGGTGAACATTTGGTTAACCGAAAGATATTGATCAAACCATATTGGCAATTGACTGAAGTTGTTCATGAGGGTATGAATAATCAAATTCACGATGAAGTTGAGGCAGTGTCTATGCTTGACACGACATTACGTGATGCCATAGCTCTTCAGACGATAGCCGATGTACCGTTGGGTACGTTTCTTTCTGGAGGTGTAGATTCATCTACTATAGTGGCTCTCATGCAGACACAGGCAGAACGTCCAGTACAAACATTTACTGTCGGATTTGATGAAGCAGAATTTGACGAATCTTCTT
>CAISHH010000087.1 GCA_903885085.1 uncultured Campylobacterales bacterium | reverse complement strand
TAAAGGAGCAAAACTGTTACCGTTGGTATCATAAAAAGGTGGAATTAAAAAACTTGATTTACTGGTCTTGAAAAAAGGGTTCATTATAGATATCTAGATCCATCTTGATTCTTGAAGCCAGATTTGCATCTTTTTTTCCCAATGTTATCTCATCTAAATCCTCAGCGTTATAAAGTGCGTCTTCATCAAAACTGTCATTTTCTTGTCTGTCTACGTTAACTTGTTCCATAAGACTCATAAGAGATTCAGGCAAAAAGAGCAAAAGTCCGTCAGTCTCTTTATCATCATCAATCTGCTGGGCTTTTTTCTTCATTTTCAATTCTTCAGTTTTATCTTTTTTGCCATCTTGTCTGCCTATCTCTTCATCATCATCAAAATCAAGAAGTGTTTTATTGTTGGACACTGAGGGGTAAATCCAAAGTGGATTTGGATAGCTGTTATCATCTATTAAATCTTCATTTAAAGGGTTAATATATGATAATTCAGGATAAGACTTGAGTAAGAACGCTTCAGCATTTTTATGGAAATCTTGAAATCCAGGATATTTATTTATAAGAAAATTTGCCATTTTTTTATTTTCATTTATAATGTTTTGACTATTTATATTGACTTGAGCGAGCATCGCACAAAGCCAATAGTAGTGCATATCATTGAGTTTTTTATCTTCAAAAAAGCTGAGTGTTGCAGGAAAATAAAGAGCTTTATCATCTTGCCATACAAGAAAAAAGCTCTTTCCTTTTCCTGAAAATTTTTCAAGCAAAGTTCTTGAAGTTTTGAGGAATCTTTTATCGGTAATATGCAACTCTTTGGCTTTATCACCGCCTAAGAGGTGATAAAATATTTTTAAAGATTTGGCTTTATCTTCAAAAGAGATTTGGCTTTTTTCATAAAAACGAGATGCTTTTTTTGTGACATATCTGTCCCAAAATTGACCGACTTTTTGATCCATGTTATGCTACTTTCTTGTCATCTTTAACAAAGAAACTATAGAAATATGTCAATAGTCCCAAGAACGTCATCACACCAAAGAGTGAACGAACTATATAAACAGGAGTTATTTTTGCCTGCGCTTCCATAAACGCAAGAGCATGCGCTGAATCAGGCATTCTTTGCATCTCAATTTGCATAACTCCAGCAACAGTAAGCGCTAAAGTAAGCCCTATCATCCCGATAACCATCAACCAAAAACTTGCAAGTTCTACTTTTTGCGCTTTGGCACAGTTCCCATGTGGACGACCTCTGAGGATTGGCATGGCATAAGATATCATAGTAAAAACGATCATGACATACGCACCAAAGAAAGACAAGTGACCATGTGCGGCTGTGAGCTGAGTACCGTGAGTATAGTAATTTATAGGAGCTAGCGTATGCATAAATCCCCAAACACCAGCACCCAAGAAACCAACAACTGCCGTACCTTTTGCCCAAGTTAAGGCCATCTTATTATCATCTTGAATACGACGATTTTTGATCATATTGTAAGCAAATAAGATCATGAGAAAAAATGGTATAGGTTCTGCAGCTGATGCGATAGACCCAATCCATAACCAATAACCAGGTGCACCCATAAAGAAAAAGTGATGTCCAGTTCCAGCAAGTCCAGCGATCAATGTCATAGCAATAATAAGATATAACCATTTATCAATATGCTCACGGTCAACACCTGTTAATTTTACAAGGACAAACGCAAGTAATGCGCCCAAAATAAGTTCCCACGTAGCTTCAACCCATAAGTGAACTACAAACCACCAGAAAAATTTGTCCATAACAAGATTGTCAGGAACATAAAATGCGAATAAAAAGAAAAACGCTAAACCAAAAAGTCCAGTCAATAAGATAATAGAAATCGTTGTCTTACGTCCCTTAATAACCGTCATTGTGACATTTAAAAGATACGATAATACAACAACAACAATACCTATTTTCGTGATTGTAGGTTGCTCTAAAAACTCTCTACCCATTGTCGGCCAAAGATCATTCATGGTCAGTTTTGCAAGTTCAGCGTATGGAACAAAAAGATAGCCAAGTATCGTTGCTACGCCAGCTACTAAAAATACCCAAAAAGTGATCTTAGCCAGCAAGGGACTCCAGAGTTCTCTCTCAGCTTCTTCAGGAATGAGGTAATAGGTAGAACCCATAAAACCAAACAATAAAAGAACGATTAGTAGGTTTACATGTACCATACGAAGCACATTAAACGGAATGGCTGGAAATACAAAATCTCCATAAATATATTGGATACTCATAGTTAAACCAAATATAATTTCTCCAGCTAAAAGCATCAATGCAAAAATGAAATATGGTTTTGCGACCATTTGAGATGAATATTTCATATACCCTCCTTATCCTTGAATATTTGGCGGCCATTGTTGGGTGTTAACCTTCGATGTCCAAATTAAAAAATCTGCAAGATCATTTACTTGCTCTGGTGTTAGGTGGAACTGTGGCATTTTTCTTCTATCAGGAGTATCTAGTGGCTGAGCTGCCATCCATCCTTGCATGTAAGCTTTAAATGTTGTTTCATCACTGCTTCCTAGTCGTTGAAATACGTTTCCTAGTTCTGGAGCATAGTATGCGCCTTCTCCAAGGAGAGTATGACAACCGACACAATCATTATTTTCCCAGATTTTCTTTCCTGCCACTACGGACTTTGTAATATTTTCTGAATGACTTAATTTTGGTATTTGATGAGCACTGTCAAATGCCAACCCTACGAATATCAAAATAGCAAAAACACCACCGCCAAAGTAGATATTTCTAGCCATATCTTTGGTAATACGCTCAGACATTTTAACTCCTGTTTTAAATTCTACCTTTAAGTAGTAATTGAAATTCTAGCTAAGAAATATTAAATACTACTAAATGGTAGAATTAATATTTATTTTTAAAGAATGGTTGTATAATTTTGTCAAAGAGGGGGTTCTTATGCAACTATATAATACATCGCAGTATGCGATCAGAGTTTTGAATTTCATTGCTAATCATAGTGATAACCGTTTATATAGTGCAAAAGAACTCTCCGAGGTATTAAATATTCCGTATAAATTTTTAACTAAGATTATGGGGATACTTGTAAAAACTGGATTTATTTCATCGATTCAAGGGCGGGAAGGTGGATATGAATTAAATAAACCTGCATCAGAGATTAAACTTATAGATATTTTAAATACCTTTAATGATGATACAGATAATGAGAGTTGTATCTTAGGCATAGGCATTTGTGACAGTTTGAATAAATGTGCTTTGCATGATCAATGGATGGAACCAAAGAGTTTGATGCGAAAAATGTTTGAAGAAACTACTTTAAATAACCTTACATGTAAAGATTGTAAGTTATAAATCTACACAACAATCTTAGTGGCAATCAAAATAGCGAGGTAGTATGCGACATCAGGTGAGAATATACACAAGAAGAATGAAAGGTTTTGAAGGCTGTCCTCCAAGAAAACCACTCTCTAAAATTCTTTGGTCATGGTTTGGTTCATTAATAGCTATCTATGTGATTTCGATTTTAAATGAAAAAATTCATATTGATCCAAAAGACACACTTTTCTTAGTTGGTTCTTTTGGAGCTTCGGCAGTTTTGATATTTGCGGCCCCTCAAGCAGACTTTTCCCAACCTCGAAATTTCTTAGGGGGCCATGTTCTATCGGCCTTAGTAGGGATTACTCTTTATAAATTTTTACATTTAGAGATAGAAATATTGAGCGCGATTGCGGTTTCATCGGCGATTGTTGTCATGCATTTTACACGTACACTTCATCCCCCAGGAGGAGCGACAGCATTAGTGGCTATCGTCGGAGGTGCTCAAACGCATGCGCTTGGATATCTGTTTGCATTTTTTCCAATTTTGTTAGATTCTTTTGTGATGTTTAGTATCGCATTGCTTATCAATAACTTATCAAGCAATACCAAAAGACATTATCCCCGTTATTGGTTTTAGAATGTTCCTATTAACTTAAGTCAAGCATAACTCTTTTATAAAAAGGTAATATTATGCGTAAAAAGTGAAGAGATTACGCGTACTCTTAAAATAGGGGTTAGTTCATGAAAAATAAAAAGTTGCTTATTGTAGAAGATGACGAAGTGACAGCCATGAATCTACGATTTTCACTTGAAAAGCAAAATTATTCCAATATAACAGTGGCATACGATATTGTTTCTGCAAAAAATAAAATAGCACTGCTCTCTCCTGACATTATTCTCATAGATATTTCTCTCAATGATACGCTAGACGGTATTGATCTTGCAGATACGATTCATAAAAACAATGCCATCCCTTTTATCTTTTTAACGGCACATACGGATGAGGATATTCTTGATGCCGCCAGCAAAACTGAACCTTATGGGTTTATAGTAAAACCTTTTAAGCCCTCGGCTGTTCATGCTATGATAAAAATGGCTCTATACAAGCATGCACAAGAAAAGAAAAGAGAAAACGATCAAAAATCACTTGCGCTCTTAATACCTTTTGCGGAGTTATACCATTTTGATATGGAAAATTGTCAAACTTTTTATAATAATGAAAAGCTAAACCTTACGAAAAGTGAAAATTTGCTGATGCAGCTTTTTATTACAAAACTCGGTTCAATCATAAGTTTTGATTTTCTCATTGAACATATTTGGAAAAACAATAAAGGGACAGAATATAGCGTACGAACTCTTGTTTGGAGACTTAGAAATAAACTGCCTACAGATATTATAAAGAGTACCTTTGGCATTGGTTACTATATTGAAAAGTGAGATAAACCAAACTTTATAAACAGTTTACCTTTCAAGGTAAAAATAATGTAAAAAGAGTGCCTTTTTCATCTGAGTCTACTTGAATATTGATATCCATAGCAGTGGCAAGCCGTTTTACTATATCTAGGCCAATGCCACTGCTATGTTCCCCGCTATAAGAGCGTTCAAAGATCTTCTCTGGCTCTTTTATCCCTTTGCCGCCATCTTGAATATATAAAATTTTATCTTTAGAATATATCGTTACAAACCCCTTTGAAGTGTTGTATTTACATGCATTTGAGACAATATTTTGCAAAATTTGTTTTATGGCATGTTGGTTGAGACGGCTGATACATGAGTTGCATTCATTGATAAATTTGAGATTAGGATAGATTTGTCTTTGCATGGCAATCACGTCAGTGACGACACTACAAACATTTATCTCACTTATTAAAAATGTTTCTTCATGAAGTAAAAGTGTGAGATTTTCATGGAGTTCTGAGATCATAGATGCACTTTTATTTACTCTTCCCAAGGCGGCATTGTTTTGAAAATTGGGATCTTTTTGTAATATTTTCATATTGAGTTGTATAGATGTGACTGGCGTACTGAGATCGTGGATAAGATCTTTTGCAAACTTATCAAGAGTAAGTATGCTTGTCTGAAGAGGACTCAGTGCACTTTTGGCGAGCTTATAACTCAATACTCCAAAAAAAGTCAGTAACAAAAATTGAAGAGTGATAATTTTAATGTTGATTTGCCATAGGGAATCATAAAACTGTTTTGTAGGTTTATAAACTACAAGGTAGTATCCATCACTTTGGGCTGGAAGGTATTTAACAAACTCTCCGTTTTGCATTGTAAAATTTCTTATATCTATATGCTTTGCAAGTTTTTTTGTAAATATATGATGCAGTTCTGGTTTGAATTCTTCAAGATTTTCATTCATCTTAATATGTCTAGCATACTCAATAAGAGAAAACTCTTCTGCTTTTAACTGTTGGTTATACATCTGTTGAAAATAAAAATAACCGCTTACGAGAATAAGCAGAGCAACACTAAAAAAATAGGTAAGAAAAAACTTTAAAAATGCTTTTTTTTCATGATGCTGCAAGACGGTATCCTATCCCTTTGATGGTTGTTATGGGAAGTCCTATATTTCTAAGTTTGTTGATATAAACTCGCAGTGAACCCTCGCTTACTTCTCTTCCCTCATCCATACTACTAAGAATGTTCTCTTTGAGAATCGTTTTATTGAGATTTTGAAAAAAAAGTTTAGTTAATGTCAGCTCATAAGGTGAGAGCTGGAGAAACTTATTCTCTTTATAAAGCTCATTTTTTGAAATTATGAAGCTAAAGTTATCAAGTAAAATAGTATCGTTGTAGGTATTGAACTGGCGTTTAAGCAGAGCTTTTATACGAATAAGAAGTTCATCGAAATCAAAAGGTTTTTTGATGTAATCATCTGCCCCGACATCAAAAGCGTTTGAAAGTGAAGCAATATCACTCAGAGCACTTATAAAAACAGCAGGCGTTTTAGATCCGCTTTGACGCAGACTTTTGAGCAGATCAAAACCATTGAGATAGGGAACGTTGACATCAAGGATTAAAAGATCAAACTCTTTTGCAAAAGTTGCATCAAGAGCCGCTTCACCATCTAACTCATGGTGCACGCGAAAACCTTCGCTTTCCAAGAGTTCAATCAAGGTCTCACTTAAAACAGTATCATCTTCTAAAAGTAATATATTTGCCATAAAGTAAGTATAGTAAAAGGATGTTAAAAGAGCGTTAAGATGGAACGTCTACTGTTTCAAAAACGATCTTTTTATTTTCTATTTTCATAATTTTGTCACACCGCTGTACCATGCGTTCATCATGAGTTACCATAATAATTGCGACATTTTGTTCCGTTGCTATTTTTTTAAGCATCTGTATAACACTCAGTGCGCGAGCACTATCAAGTGCGGCTGTGGGTTCATCTGCAAGAATGATTTGAGGGTTGTTTGCAAGTGCTCGTGCAATGGCAACTCTTTGGTTTTGTCCTCCTGAAAGAGCAGAGGGCTTACTATACGCTTTATCGGCGATATCTAGATATTCTAGCAGCTTCATCGCATCAGCTTTAGCCTGTTTTTCAGAAACACCATTTGTTTGAGGCACAAGAGTGACATTTTCTATAACATTTAAAAAAGGGATAAGATAGTGGGCTTGAAAGATAAAACCTATCTTTTCTCTTCTGATTTTTCGAGAGTTGTGTGTGATCCATTTGTCTTCATACACTTTTTCATCTCCAAGCCAGATTGTTCCTGAGGTTGGATTTATAACGCATCCTATCATCATAAGCAAGGTGGTTTTGCCGGCTCCGCTCGGTGCAATAAGCGCGATGAGTTCCCCTTTGTTTACAGTAAAAGAAGCGCCATCGATAACACGCAGAAGGCTGTCTCCTTTTCCAAACTCTTTGACAAGATTTTCAATTTTGATACTTTGTTGTGTGCTCATTTATCCTCCGATTGCAACTGTTGGATCTGCATGTACGACCTTACCTACACCCACAAATGAAGCAATCACTGAAGCAACAAGGATTACACCAAAAAGCATAAGTGCATCAGGTACTTCAAGAATCACTCTTTTTGGAAATTTGTCATAGGTGAAATATGAAAAGATATTACCAAATACAAAGGCGAAAAAGCCGAGTAAAACAGTTTCTTGAACAATCATCTTTATAATAATACTATCAGGAATACCGATAAGCTTCATAATGGAGATCTCTTTAATCTTTTCCAAGGTCATCGTATAGATGATAAGACCAATGATAATAGTTGAAACGATGACTAAAATCACTGTAAAAAGACCAATTTGCTTAGAACTTTTTTCAACTACATTTTTGATTAAAATTTCTTCTTGCTCATCTTGTGTGAATGTACTCAGATGTTTCCACTGTGAAATGTCATTTGCAACTAGAGCGATGTTATAGCCTTTTTTGACGCTACATACAATGGCATTGACAAGATGTAAATCCGATTGTTGAGCATTGCCTCTTGCTTTGTCATTTCGTATTGTGGCATTTGAGAAAGAAAATTGAACCTCTTGAGCATCTTTGAGACTGAGATAGATCAGAGGATCACCGCTTGATGCAACTGTTTTTTTAGTGATCCCTACCACTGTGTATTGGTTGCGCCCAAGATTGATTTTTTCATTAAGTTTTAATCCCGTTTCAGAAGATACGACAACTTCATAATGGCTTTGCTTAAGTGTTCTTCCCTCTATGAGATGCTCCGCATTGATAGGATTAATCTCACCAAAAGGGTCATAGCCGACGGCAGTGACTCTTAGGGGTTTGTTATTTGTATAAAGCTGTATATTTTGAAAAGTCATCGCTTCTGCTTTGTCGATACCTTGCGTAGTTTTGAGAGTATTTTTAAGGTCTTCATGGATTCGTGAAGCCTCTGCAAATGGTCCGAGTGTATCTTCTTGAACCACCCATATATCAGCACTAACATCATGAACTAAGATGGTGGCATCTACGATCAAACCTCTGTAAACACCTATCATGATTAAAACTATTCCAAGCAGCATCCCAACACCCATAGCAGTTACGACAAACTTGCCAAAAGTATGAGAGATATCTTTTTGTGCCAGATTAATCATAAATGGATTCTCATCCCTTCAACAAGAGGTTTTTTGATAGCATCTGGCACTAATATTTGGTTTTTAATCTCCTCTTTACAAGCAACTTTTTTATCACTATGTGCGAGGATAATTAGCTTTAAAAAGTGAGCTTTTGAATCTTTTTCTATCCAGACACCACTTTCTTTATTAAGATAAGCAACAAGTGATTCATCAAGAAGAGTAACATTGTTTAATATCTCTGTCTCGATTCTTACTTCTGCTTGTTCGTGGATATAAAAGGGAATAGGAAGATTAATAAAGGCAACGGCTACTTCACGTTCTTGTGTTATTGCATCGCTGAGTGCTGAGATACGTACCACCTTTGCATCAAATTCTTTATTTGGTTGTGAACGAAGAGTGATTTTGGCACTTTGACCGAGGACTATTTTAGAGCTGATCTTTTCATCTATAAAAGTTTTAACCCAAACTGTTTTTGGATCAACGATGGTTACAATGCTTTGAGTTGGCGAAATATTTTGTGCGACTTGTGCATCTTTTGAAAGCACATATCCATCAATTGGCGCTATGATATGCAACCGTGAAAGTTTAGTTTGCAATCCCTCAAGAGAACTGGAAGCTTTTTGTATCTCCATCTCGCTTGCACTGTTATGTGCAAGATTTCCAGCTATTTGCGCATTGATCCCTTTAAGATCAGTATCTGCTTTATCATATTCTGCTTTGGATATATACTTTTGGGCATACAGTTTTTCATATCTTTTAAATGTTAGCTCTATCATCTCTTTTTGAGATTGGAGCGTTTTAAGTTCATTTTTGGAAGCCACAGACTCAAACTGCGCTTTTTGACGTGAAGCTCTTGTTTCATCCAACAAAGAAGGGAGATCAACAGGATCAATAGTCGCTAATAGATCCCCTTTCTTTACCCATTTTCCCTCATCCGTTAAAATCGAGCTGAGTTTTCCACCGCTCTGTGCAGTGATAGGATAAATATCTCTTGCATCCACGTTTCCTATGCCAAAAACGCTTACATGTAGGGAACCAATCTTGGCAGAAGCGGTTTCATAGCTTATTTTTGGCAGATATATTTTAAAGTAAAACAGCGTTGCCGCGCCAAGAAGTAGGGCGAAGATAAGAAGAGTTTTTGTCCAAGTTTTCATTGTTTTGCTCCAGTGAGGTAGATGATTTTGTACTGTATTAATGAGAGATTATATTTAGCTTCCAGAAGCTCAAGCGCTGATGTGAGATAAAGAGTTGTGACATCAAGCAGTTCTATATAGGTTGCGAGTCCCTCTTTATATCTTGCTTGCAGAAGATTTTTGGTACTTTGTGACGCTTCGAGTTGTGCTTGTTTGGCTTCTATGGTTTTAGCATACTGTTTTTTATCAATTAAAAGTTTGCCAAACTCCTCTTGAAGCAATAAGTTTTTTGATGACTTTGCCTCTCTTGCAATACTAGTAGATAGAACAGACATCTGCTCTTTTGCACTAGTATCAAAACCGCTAAAAAGTGGAATATTAAGGGTAAGTCCAACGAAATGTGTGTCATAAGCATTGATATTATCAAAATGATTGTATCCAGCAACAAGATCGAGCGATCCGTAGTGTTGCGCTTTAAGAGCTTGAGTCTGAAACTTATTTTTTTCAATCGCTTTATCATAGATCTGAAGTTCGGTGTTGTTTTTTAATGTCAGTTCTGCTGTTTGGCTTTTATTAATGGAGATACTTTTTTCAAACTCTGCGTCAAAGCTGATATTTTGTGAAGTATATAATGAAAGCGTTGTAACTGTTTTTTGAAACTCCGCTTCGGCTTTTGAGAGTGCATCTTGCGCGGCATACAAAGCTGATAAAAATCGGGTTGAATCGGAAGTTGTTTTAAGCCCTTGCTCTACAAAAGCGAGTGATTGTTTGTAAAGTTCCTCTTTTGTTTGAAGATCTTTTTTGCGAACTTCTATCGCTTCTTTTTGTATTAAAGCCGTTTCATAAAGCGTCTCTACCTTATAAATTATCAGATTTTTTGCCTCTTGTGAACTAAGTTTTGCCATCTCCTGATCCACTTTTGCAGAATCAATCAAAGAAGAGGTTTTATAAAAGTCAAAAACTTTTTGTTGCAAGGAGATCCCTACTTGAAGATTTGACTGATTTAAAGTAGAAAGCTCCCCATTTTTAGGCATAACATACGTACGCTGTGGATCATACTCCGCTTGAAGATCAAGATGTGGCAGAAGTGCAGAACGTGCCGAAATATAGCCTTGTTCACTTTTAGATATCTCTAAAGTAAAGCTTTTTATATCTGGATGCGTTTGCAATGTCTTGTCAATACACTCCTGCATAGTGAGTGTTTGAGCGGGTAGTAGTGTTGCCACAAAGCTGAGTGCAAAGATATATTTTTTCATAATTTGCAGATCCATTTTTTAAATTTGTATATTGTAGTGTATTTATGTTATTACAACATTAATACGAAGTTTTTGTATTTTTTACAAAATAGAGTGTTTATTTATTTCAAGAGAATTTACGTTATGTTAACCAGAATACATATAAACAAATTATGCTTGTGAATTATTAGCCTTAAGATCTTGAAGTATCTTTTCTACTGTTTGTTGCATTGGCGTGACTTGTTGATCACATATCCAAAATATTTCTTCGGCATCTATATCAAAATAATGATGAGAGATAATATCTCTTACACCTTTTGCCCCTGTCCAATCTATTTGGGAGTATTTTTGTAGGAGTTTTTTTTCTGTCAACTTATCTATTTTTTTCAGGCTTTCACCAATAGCAATAAGTTGCATACAGATCCCATCTAATTTCTCTTTTCCCTCTGGTGAATCAGTAAAATAATCTACATTATTTACAGGTTTAAAGCGTGTCTGGACAGTTTTTAATGCATCATTTATCTGATTGAGGATGATAATAACAGCTTTAGAATTATTAAACAAAAACTGCCTCGTTTTCGATGTTGTTTTTTAGGTAAGGATTCATTTTTTCTCGATATCTGATGACATCAACGTCGGTCTTAAAAAGTGATTTTAAAATATTTTTCGCATGTACGATAGCAAACATATCCGGAGTTTTTGTTTCGACTACGATGTCGACATCACTTCCTGGTATTGCTTCTCCACGAACAGTAGATCCAAAGAGCCCGATACGAATAATTCCATATTGATCTGCGAAGTCACGCTTAAAATCGCTTAGAATCATTAATGCCTGCTCTTTTTGCATAGTCTACCTTTCTATAAAAATTCTGTATTTGTGTGCAAGTGTATTAAGAAAGAAAACACTTTTATCTAGTTTAAAGATAGACTCTTTAGATATAAATTGCTCTATCTATAATAAACTTTTTTGCCCGTTTTACCCATTCCTGTGCTACCGGCTAAATCAGCAGGTAAACCGATTGCTTTACTGAAGTATGATCCAAAGAGAGCTTTTATTAAAAAGCCCTCCTCCAGATAAACAGATTTAACATTTGTAAGATAAGTTAATATTGATGTTTTATCCATCATAAGATTATAGCATTTTTTACAAAAAAAGCTTTTTAACTCATAAATCGTTCAAATCGCTTCTTTTTACTTCAAGCCATACCAAACCATTACCAAGTCATTAAAAATCGCTTCTAGCTATATTAAAATGATTTTTACGATATATATTGTTTATTTAAATACCTTTAAATTTTTAATTGCTTTTGTTTTACGGTTAGGCAAAATAAAAAAGTGATAAAAGAGCGCAAGCACTAAAATGAGGTAAATTAGCTCAATCGTGTTTTCAAACATTTTTTTCCTTTTTTTCCTTGCCTCGCGTAATACGAAGTATTTTTACCATAACTAATAAACTCTCTTTAAAACCCTAGATATGTCATATATTATATATACAATGGCTATATATGTCATACAAATTACATATGACATATATAACAAATTCTCTACAGCTTCTCTTTTTATGACAATATACCCTTGCATTAATGTTTTGACGATACTGTACCAAAAACGTTATTGAAAGCTTTGATGTCATCTTGTGTTAACTCCATTTTTTCTATTTGGTTTGACTGCAAGATTGGATTCATAAGAGCGCCTTTTTTCTCGATGTGATTGATACCAACCAAATGAGCTATTTCATGAGCCAAGATGGCTTTTAACTGATTCATATTTCCATCAAACCCATAAATCTCTATTTTTTCCATCTCATTGTAGTTCTCTTGTTGCACAATTTTTTTACCATCTTGGCTATATGTTTTTACTTTAGAGCCTCTTGCAAATCTCCAAATCCACCCTCTAATTTAAGGCTATTGGAAGTTTAAAAAAAGCTCGTTAAAGCCGAGTTTCTTGATGTTTTAGGTAAAATTTCTTTACAACAAAAAACAACCAAGACACAAGAAACTCTATGACAAACATTGTACCGACCCTCTCTAAAATGTCCCTTAAAATCCTTAATATGAATAAGACTC